>DQGF01000194.1:2949-6257 GCA_003525045.1 Pseudomonas sp.
GAGCTACGTATGGGAGCCACAAGCCCCCGTGACCCTGGCGGTCGCTGGCAGTGAGCAAAAGTTTCCGGTACGCCGCGTTTATTGCGTTGGCCGAAATTACGCCGCTCACGCCCGTGAAATGGGCTTCGATCCAGACCGCGAGCCGCCGTTCTTCTTTTGCAAGCCTGCCGATGCCGTGGTTTCAGTTGCCTATGACCAAGTCCTGGAACTGCCTTACCCGGCAGAAACCAGCAACTACCACTACGAAATCGAGCTGGTCGTAGCCATTGGCAAAGCTGGCCGCGATATTGCGCTGGAACAGGCCAACGACTACGTCTATGGCTACGCCGTGGGCCTGGACATGACCCGCCGCGACCTGCAGATGAAAATGCGTGAAATGGGCCGCCCTTGGGAAATCGGCAAGGCGTTCGATGCGTCGGCGCCGATTGGTCCATTGCACCCAGCCAGCCAGATTGGCCACCCGAAAAAGGCGGGTCTGTGGCTGCAGGTCAATGGCACGGATAAACAACGCAGCGACATCGACAAGCTGATCTGGTCGGTACCGGAAACCATCAGCTACCTCTCGCGCTTCTTCGAATTGCAGCCTGGTGATTTGATCATGACCGGTACCCCTGAAGGTGTAGGTCCAGTGGTGGCCGGCGAGCGCATGACCGGCGGTGTCGAAGGCCTGGGCGAGATCCAGGTCAGCGTCATTTAACCGGCTTCGGGGTCGGCTCCACGCCGTCGGCCCCGATTCGAATTGCCCATACGTGGTCCGCATAACCTGCAGGCCCGGAGGATTCGCTCATGTCTTCCACTGATAAAAATAACAGTGTGGATGTACAAGATTTCATCGACAGCAGGCCGGTCAGCCGCTACCAATGGATGATTCTAGGTTTGTGTTTTTTGATCACGGCCATCGATGGCCTGGACACTGCCGCCGTCGGTTTCATAGCCCCCGCCTTGCGCGACGAGTGGGGTTTGACGCCTGCGCAACTCAATCCGGTACTCGGCGCTTCATTGCTGGGCCTGATGCTCGGTGCATTCATCGCGGGCCCGCTGGCTGACCGTTTCGGTCGCAAAACCATCTTGCTGATTTCCGTTTTATTCTTCGGCGGTTGGAGCCTTGCCGCCTGTGCATCACAAGATGTTTTCAGCCTGACCATCTTGCGTTTCCTGACCGGACTTGGCTTGGGTGGTGCCATGCCCAATGCGATCACCCTCACGTCTGAATACTGCCCGCAACGCCGTCGCTCGTTGATGGTCACCACCATGTTCTGCGGCTTCACGTTGGGGTCAGCCCTCGGGGGCGTCATAGCTGCTCAAATGGTGCCGGTATACGGCTGGCGAAGCGTGCTGTTTCTGGGCGGTGTATTACCCCTGTTGTGCCTGCCGTTTCTATACGTGTTGTTGCCTGAGTCGGTGCGATTCCTGGTGCAGCGCTCGGCGCCTGCAAAGCAGATCAGCGCCATTTTGCAACGCATCTCGGGGCAGTCGCTGCCCAGTCATCTCAGTTACGCCATTCACGACGGCATCGGTGAGTCCAATACACGTCAATCGCCGATCCGCCAGATTCTCAGCGGTAGCCATCGTGCAGGAACCCTGCTGCTGTGGACTTCATTTTTCATGAGTCTGCTGATCATCTACATGATGACCAGTTGGTTGCCGATCCTGGTCAAGGACACCGGCCTGTCACTCAGCCAGGCGGCGCGGGTCAGCGCCATGTTTCAAGTCGGCGGCACCTTGGGGGCGATCATCCTGGGTGCAGCGATGGACCGTTTCAATCCGTTCCGGGTACTGGTCTGTGCCTACATTGCAGGCGCTTTCTGCCTGATGCTCATCGGTCTGTACCACGATCAATTCATCCTGTTGACGATTGGGGTGTTTGGCATGGGCTTTTGCATCAGCGGTTCGCAAGTCGGGGCCAACGCCCTGGCAGCGAGTTACTACCCAACCACCATGCGTGCCACTGGGGTCAGTTGGGCCCATGGTGTCGGCCGCATCGGCGCGGTCCTCGGTACCTTGGGCGGTGGCTGGATGCTGGGCATGGGCATGGGCTTTGACGGCATCTTTACGCTCCTGATGTTGCCCGCCGTGCTGGCCAGCGCCGCGATTTTCCTGATGGGCCTGCGCTACAGCCGATCTCTGGCGCAGCCGTCAATCGCTGTTCTTTGATACTCCATAGGAATTGTCACCATGAAGCTCTACAGTTTCTTCAATAGCTCCACCTCCTACCGGGTGCGTATCGCGCTCGCATTGAAGGGGCTGCCCTACGATTACCAGGGCATCAACTTGCGGGAGGGCCAGCAGTACAGTCCCGCCCACCGCGAGCTCAGCCCGATTGGCGGCGTGCCGGTGCTCGATGCAGATGGCACCCTGTTGACCCAATCCCTGGCCATCATCGACTACCTCGACAGCCAGTACGCAGGCCCGCGCCTGATTCCGCTGGATGCCCTGCAGCGTGCCCGCGTGTTGGAAATCGCCAACCTGATTGGCTGCGATATCCACCCTCTGAACAACGTGCGAGCGCTCAATTACCTGCAGAACGTATTGGCGGTCACTGCCGAGCAAAAGACAGCCTGGTACAAACACTGGGTCGGCGAAGGCCTGAGTGCCGTTGAAGCGCTGCTGCAACGCCATGGCAGCGGCAACTACTGCGTGGGTGAGGAACCAGGCCTGGCCGATTGCTGCCTGATACCGCAAGTGGCCAATGCCGAGCGCATGGGCTGCGATCTTTCCAGCTACCCGCGGATCCTGGCCGTGTATCGCCATTGCCTGGAACTGCCAGCCTTTCAGGCAGCTGCACCTGCGCGGCAACCCGATTTCATTGCATGACTTATCCGCAGGCTTCGCTGCCCATTCATGAAGCCTGCACTGCAACATATTGGAGACTCGAATAATGACTGCACAAAACAAAAAACAGTCGATCATCGTCGTCGGCGGCGGCATCGGTGGCCTCGCTGCTGCTCAGGCGTTGACCCAGCAAGGTATCGCTGTGTTGCTGCTGGAGCAGGCTGATCATATTGGTGAGATCGGTGCCGGCATCCAGCTTGGCCCGAATGCCTATGCAGCGCTCGACGCTCTTGGAGCGGGAACGGCAGCCCGCAGTCGCTCGGTGTTCACCGATCATCTGATCATGATGGATGCAGTCGATGCCCACGAAGTGGCTCGCATCGAGGTCGGCGAAGCTTTCCGCGAGCGCTTCGGCAACCCTTATGGCGTGATCCACCGTGCCGACATTCATCTGTCGATCCTTGAGGCGGTACAAAACAATCCGCTGATTCAGTTCAAGACGTCCGTGCGCATCGAGCGAATCGAGCAGGATGGCA
>DQGF01000194.1:6551-6959 GCA_003525045.1 Pseudomonas sp.
GAATCGAGCAGGATGGCGATGGCGTCACCTTGACCGACAGCCATGGCAATTTCTACCGCGCTGATGCCGTGATCGGCTGCGACGGCGTGCGTTCCGTGGTTCGCGATGCCCTGCATGGTGCGCCGCCGCGTGTGACCGGGCATGTGGTGTATCGCGCAGTAGTGGATGAAAAAGACATGCCTGAGGACTTGCGCGTCAACGCGCCTATGCTCTGGGCAGGTCCGCGTTGTCACCTGGTGCACTACCCGTTGCGCGGTGGCAAGCAATACAACCTGGTGGTCACCTTCCATAGCAATGAACAGGAAGAGTGGGGCGTTACCGAAGGCAGCAAGGAGGAAGTGCTGAGCTACTTCGAGGGTATTCACCCGCGTCCACGGCAAATGCTCGACCGTCCGACTTCCTGGCGGC
>DQGF01000194.1:7268-15787 GCA_003525045.1 Pseudomonas sp.
CCGACTTCCTGGCGGCGATGGGCTACGGCAGACCGCGATCCGGTGGAAAAATGGGGCGAAGGCCGCGTCACCATCCTCGGCGATGCGGCTCACCCAATGACTCAATACCTGGCTCAGGGGGCGTGCAGCGCACTGGAAGACGCTGTGGTACTGGGGCAAGCTATCAAACAATGCAATTTTGACCTGGCGGCAGCCTTCCTCTTGTACGAAACCATCCGCATCCCGCGCACAGCCCGGATCCTCTGGTCGGCCCGCGAGATGGGGCGCCTCTACCACGCCAAAGGCGTCGAGCGTCAAGTGCGCAATCAACTGTGGGACGGTCGTACGCAAGCGCAATTTTACGACGCCATGCAGTGGCTGTATGGCTGGAGCCTCGACAACTGCATGAAGCACTGACTCGGTCATTGCTGCCCTTGATGCCAGCGCGAATCACCTGCCTTGAACCCGGATCGCGCATCGCCACTTCATTGAAAAAAGGATACGTAGCCATGTCCAACCATGATGGACTTGAACAGGCCCCCGTACACAACGTCATGACGCCGGACGACACACCCGAACTGCGTCAGCTGTATGCCGACTTCGAAGCCGGGCACATGATGCCGCTGTGGACGCAGATTGGTAACCTGATGCCCAGACATCCCATGCCGCGCGCCGTCCCGCACGTCTGGAAATGGTCCGACCTGTACCCATTGGCCAAGCGCTCGGGCGACCTGGTGCCGGTCGGTCGTGGTGGTGAACGCCGGGCCATTGGCCTCGGCAACCCGGGCCTCGACGGTCGCCCCTACATCAGCCCGACCCTGTGGTGCGCTATCCAGTACCTGGGCCCACGTGAAACGGCTCCCGAACATCGCCACGCACAAAATGCCTTTCGCTTCGTGATCGAAGGTGAGGGCGTCTGGACCGTGGTCAACGGCGACCCCGTGCGCATGAGCCGCGGTGACCTGTTGCTGACCCCGGGCTGGAACTTTCACGGTCACCAGAACGTGACCGACCACCCGATGGCCTGGATCGACGGTCTTGATATCCCGTTCTCCTATCAGAACGATGTTGGATTCTTTGAATTCGGTTCGGAAAAACTGACCGATCTCACCACGCCGCAATACTCGCGTGGCGAACGCCTGTGGTGCCATCCGGGGCTGCGTCCGCTGTCTGGACTTGCGAACACCGTCAGCTCTCCCATCGGCGCCTATCGTTGGGAGCATACCGATCGTGCCCTCGCTGAGCAGTTGCGACTCGAAGAGGAAGGCTATCCCGGTGTTGTGGAGAAAGGCCATGCCGCCGTGCGCTTCGTCAACCCGACCACCGGAGGCGACATCATGTCCACCCTCCGTGCCGAGTTTCATCGCTTGCGTGCCGGCGCGGTATCAGCCGAGCGTCGGGAAGTGGGGTCGCGCGTCTTCCAGGTGTTCGAGGGCACGGGGCAGGTGGTGCTCGACGGCGTTAGCCGAAGCCTGGAAAAAGGCGACCTCTTCGTCGTTCCGTCCTGGATCACGTGGTCGCTGCAGGCAGAAAGCCAATTCGACCTGTTCTGTTTCTCGGACGCACCGATCATGGAACGGCTGAATTTCGACCGCGCAATGGTCAACGGCCAGTTGGTCTGATGGGCGTTGCGGGGGGCTGCCACGCCACACGTTGGCAGCCTTGGCGAGGCTTTGGCTGGATAGCGGGGAGATGTGCACAGCTGACGCACACCGCGTTCGTCCACGGCCAAAGTGCGGGTGATGATCGATTATCTGGTCGAGGCGTTCGGGCAGAACCCCTTGTGACGGAAAATTGGGCCCTGAACCAGTAACAGCCGGCTTTGAGGCCGCCAATCGACTGCGCTCGGTCTGCGATCGAGTGCTATGGTTAGCGAAACACCCGCCCAATGCTCCGCGCCTTATGCGCCAAGCGCCGTCCGCGCGCTCTGGCAGAACGCTGGCGCAGGAGGTGCAGACGGCGAGCGTCTGGAATCAGTCGCAACCCAACGAGATGGACCCGCCTTCGGGGATCGGCTGCGTGAGCCAGGCGACTGGTTCTCTAACGGTCACACCACATGAGCTTGAGTTTTCAAGTACGCTCAACGAGAGGTAGATTATGGTCCCGTTTTTGAAGACCTCCATGACAAGCGCTGTACTCGCCGCCATGGTGATCATGCCGCCTATGACGCAGGCGCAGAATCTTTCGTCCGTGCAACTCGCCCCGGCCACCATGAAGCGCGTCGGCACGATTGACGAACGCTATCAGTCGTACAATGTCGAGATGCTAGAGGTGACTGGCGGCAAATTCTGGAAACCGTACAAGGAAATTGGCAAGACGGCTGCGCAACCTTCCGCGGCGTCGAGCAATGAAGCCCAGAGCGGTGATGCACCCTCTGGAATGGATCCTGGCCTCTATCAGTATCGCCCCCCGCTCGACCTCACCAACAAGCGGTTGCGCGCCATGGCCCAGGCGCTTGGTCCAGCCTACATGCGGATCAGCGGCACGTGGGCCAACACAACCTATTTCGCTGACACGCAGACACCGCCCAAGGACCCGCCCCAGGGTTATGGTGGTGTGCTGACGCGCGAGCAGTGGTTGGCGGGGATCGACTTTTCGCGCGCGGTAGACGCGCCCATTGTCACTTCGATGCCGACAGGCGTCGGTACGCGTGGGCCAGATGGGCTCTGGCAGCCCGACCAGGCCCGCCGTTGGCTAGCCTTCACCAAGGCACATGGCGGAACGGTCGCCGCAGTCGAGTATATGAATGAGCCCACAATGGCTTCGATGGGTGGCGCCCCCCAAGGCTATGACGCGACGGCGTTCGGCCGTGACTTTCGGGTGTTCGACGCATTCATGCGCAAAGAGTATCCGGACACCAAGCTCCTTGCACCTGGCTCCGTCGGAGAAGCGAACGCCGACTGGGCCGTCGCCATGGGCGGATACGGAAACCAGGCGGTGCTGCCGGCGGCCGAGCTTGCTGCTTCGACGGGTGACGCCGACGCCTTCTCCTATCACCATTATGGAGCTGCATCGCAGCGCTGCACGGTTATGGGCCATCAGACCAGCGCCGATCAGGCGCTATCCGAGGACTGGTTGGGCCGCACCGACCAGACGCTCGCCTACTATCGGGGCGTGCGCGACAAATCCATGCCGGGCAAGCCTTTCTGGAACACGGAGACCGCGGACGCGGCCTGCGGTGGCAATCCCTGGGCCAGTACCTTCCTGGACACCTTCCGCTATCTCGACCAGCTCGGCCGTCTTGCTCGTCAAGAGGTTGACGTCGTGTTCCATAACACACTGATCGCCAGCGATTACGGACTCTTGGACGAAAATACCTTCGAGCCCAAGCCCAATTTCTGGGGCGCTCTACTGTGGCGCCGCCTAATGGGGACAACGGTCCTTGACACGGGGTTTGCCAACCGCGCCGGCCTGCACGTTTATGCGCATTGCTTGCGAGGCGTGCCTGGCGGTGTGGCAATGCTGGTCTTGAACACGGATCGGCAAAAGACTAGTTCGCTTATCCTCCCTGCTGCGGCAAATCGCTACACCCTGGCGGCTGCGAACTTGGCTGATAAGACCGTCTCGCTGAACCGTACGCCATTGCAGCTTGGAGCCAACGATGCGCTTCCAGCGATGGAAGGGTCAGCGACCGCTGCTGGGGAAATTGCGTTCGAGCCCGCCAGTATCACGTTTCTTGCCGTTCCATCTGCACAGAATGAAACGTGTCAGTGAGCGCACACAGCGTCATCCGGTCGGCGAGTCCATGCCTGACCACGATAAACCCCGTCCGGGCACCTTCTGCCGGACGGCTATCGGCTGTCCGAAACCCAGCCCGCGCATGCGTAAGTACACTACAGCAGCCATTCAATCGGCAGAATCGAAAGCAATGAAACGGTCGCGCGCTGAAACAAGGTGACACCCGGTTCACTGTCATGGCGCACTTGTATGCCGTCACGTAATTCCAGCCAATACAACTGATCGTTATCAGACAGATGCACTTCATACGCTCGTTCAGGGATTTTTGTCGTGAACGCTTCGTCGATTTGCCCAGCCATTTTCGGGCTGTCAATGACAAACCCAAGTTCAGTATTAAGGTGCGCCGAGCGAGGGTCAAAGTTAAAGGAACCGACGAATGTACGAGACTGGTCTACACCGAAGGTCTTGGCATGCAGGCTTGAACCAGAACTGCCAAACGGTCCCGCGCTCTCGTTGCGCTTACCTTCATCGGCTGTTCGGCGCATCTCATAAAGAACCACACCCGCCTTGAGCAAGTCTTTGCGCCGCTTGGCGTAGCCTGCGTGAACCGCAGCCACGTCAGTGGCCTCCAGTGCGTTAGTCAGTACTCGCAGACGAACACCGCTATTGGCAATCTGGGTAAATGTATCGACTCCCGCTGCGGTGGGGACGAAATAGGGCGAGACCAGGTCCAGGTTATGAACCGGTTTCCCGAGGATGTCGCCCAACTGAGTAATGAGTAGGCCGGAGGATTTCACTTCGCCGAGACCTTTAGCAGGGTCATCACTGACCATGCGCGTGTGCGCCCATTCAAAGGTAAGTTTGTTCTGGAGTAAGCGAGTCAAAAAACTCGACTCGCGGATGGCGCTGATGTATCGCGTTGCGGCTGGGGAACGCTCAAGGCTGGTGGCAGCAGCAGTTATTTCAGTCAGGCGAGAGGGCTCAACGGACGGCAAGATACGGTCTGTCGGATAGGCGCTCTCACTTGCCCAATACTTATCAAAGTCGCTGGAAACGCTGTTGACGATCGGCCCGATGGCAAAGACATCCAAATCGGCGAACAGCACGCCTTCGGTGGCGCCGAAGTATTCATCACCCACATTACGACCACCGACGATGGTGGCTTGATTGTCGGCAGTGAACGACTTGTTATGCATCCGCCGATTGGCGCGGCTGAAATCCGTTAAATAACCCAATGCTTTGGGCGAGCGAACAATAAAGGGATTGAACAATCGAACTTCGATGTTAGGGTCGGTATCCAGGGCGGCGAGTTCGGTATCCAGGCCGGCTGTGCCGTTATCATCGAGTAATAGACGGACCTTTACGCCTCGGCTCGCAGCCTCGCGCAAAGCGTCTAAAAGCAGCGTTCCGGTGATGTCGCCATGCCAGATGTAATATTGAACATCCAGGGTTTTTTCGGCCGTGCGGGCCAGTAGAATCCGTGCGGCGAAGGCGTCGTAAGGGTCAGCCAAGGCGACAATACCGCTTTTGCTTTTATCCACGTCGACGCTGACCTGTTGGGCGATAGCGCGGCCCAGTGTGGTGGACTTCGCTTGCGTCTGCGGGAGTGCCGTCGAGATCGTCCGGCCTTCAAGCGACGGCAACGTGCAGCCGCTCAGTAAGCTGATGCCAAGGAGCAAAGTACAAAGTTGACGAACTGGAATCATGAGTGACACGACGTGAGGCCAATCATGGATAACATTACTCAGCGGGTCGCCGGCGTTTTTATAGGTGACCTTTGAATGACGAATCGACGACGCTTGATCGCTCATTTTTCGTGTTCCCCCGGTGTCGTTACTGCACAGTGGGTAGCGCCGTACTCCGCACCAGGCACCATCAGGCGCTCACGCGGATCGGCAATTTGAATGTTTAACTCACGAAACCTTTCCAGGATGCGGCGATTGGTTTCGCGCTGTACGCCCCACCGCCCGTTGGACAAGCAACGAATCTGCCCAGTCAAGGTGAGCATGGGACCATCGATTGCATCGATTCCCCACACTTCCAGATCGGCCAGAATCAACGGCCCGAACGTAGGATCGGCACGTAGCTCGGCGCCGATTTTCTTAAGTTCATTGCTGGCAACAATTACGTCCGTTTCATGGCCGATGTTGACGCGTACTGCGGCGTTGCCGATGCCTCGGTTGGTATTGTTAACCGTCGAGACGGAGCTGAACGGAATGATATGCAGCGAGCCATCTCCAGCGCGTAGGCGAACGGTACGAATGGACAAGTTTTCCACCGTGCCGCTAACACCCGCGACGGTAACGCCGTCGCCCACCTGCATGGCGTTTTCCATGAGCAGGAAAATACCGGTGATGAAATCCTGAACCAATTTTTGTGAGCCAAAGCCCAACGCAACCCCGATGATGCTGGCACCCGCTAACAACGGGGTGGTGTTGATGCCAATCTGAGTCAAGGCCGTCAACCCCACCACCAGCGTCAGGACAATGAGCAGGATTGTTCGCATCATCGGCAGTAGTGTCTTCAGGCGGGCTGCACGTGTCAGCTCGCCATTTTCGGTCCACAGTGTGACGCGTCGCTGAACAGTGCTATCGATCAAGTACCAGACGATTACGGCGATCACCAACGCAGTGAAAATAGTCAGTGCCGCCGATGTCATGCTGCCGCCGATCGTGCCTGGGGCAAACCAATCGATAGCGTTGATCCCTTGTGATTGCAATAACGCGACGACGGTAAGCACCATCACCACAAAGGAGATCAACCGGCGAATCAATGGAAAATAACGCTCCCCCATGCTGCTACGCAGGTTTGAAGGTCTGCTGTTATTTGAGGGGGCTGCACCGTTATCTACGTGAAGCGCTTTCGCTACCAGGCCTTGGACAAAAACATCGACCAGACGTCCGGCCATGATGATCGCCGCTGTGACTGCGATGAACTCCATTAGCCTTGGGAAACCATCCTCGATACCCAGCGCCCAGATAAACCAAAGCCCCATGACCAGCGATGCTGCGGGGATCACCCAGATCTTCGCCAACCAATTACGCGACGCAGCGAGCGAGCCAGTGGCTTCTGGCGCGGCGGCGATGCTGGCGCCAATGGGCTTGCGGAATCGGAAGATAATCATGACTGCAGCGAGATGAATGAGCAGCGAAACCAGTTTAACCATCGCTTGGCGACCCGTTTCGCCGGCCCCGAGCTGACCGGCAGCGGATGCCAGCGCAATCCCGAAGGTGGCGAATACGATGAAGCGGCGCAGCCAGGTATAAAGCGCGCGCGCCGAGAGTGGAGTGATCCGCAACAGGCGAACGCCACGACCGTACGGGGCAATCAGCACACGTAACACCGCCATGCAAATGCGGGTAGTGATGTAAGCCTTGAAGAAGCCCCGCACGACAGAGAGTGCGTGTGGATCAAGGGTGGGCAGCAAGTGAATGGCTAGCGCTGCGGCACAGAAAAAAGCCACCAGCCCCAACAGATCGAGCAACAGCGTGCCGAGCGCAATAGGGAACAAACGCAGTGTGCGCTGGGCCATTTCGCGACGGGAAAGGGCTATCGCCTGGGCAGGATCCTCATGAGGGACAGGTTCATGTCGGGTGGGTATCACGTCGGGATGGGTCGGCGAAGCCGGCGTCGTGGCAGACGTAACGCCTTCAGCATCCTGCACGACCAGCGATTCGACACGCTCTACGCCGTCGCGAACCGTTTGGACCAAGACTACGTTTTCTTCTTCAGGCGCCAGCTCCGCCTGGGCTTGGGTCTGAGCAGCGGCAGACTGCTGCGCGGCGGCGGCGGCGGCGGCGAAATTCTCTTCAGCGCGTGCGCGCGTTGCAACCCCGTGCATGCGCGACGCCACATTACCGGCATATTCGGCTAGCGCGCGGCGAGGGTAGCGCAAACCCCGATTCACGAGCGCTTGTGCAGACACTCCCAGCACAAATACCGCGAGCAGACCGCACGCTGATTCAAACAGCAGTTGCCGCCAGGCATCGTCAGAAAAACTGGCCTTTAACCACTGGGCGAGTTCCGCTGCTGAATGTTGGAAAAGATGCAATTTCTCGCCCAGGCGAGTGATCCATTCGCCAAATTCATCCAGCGTGCGGGCAATCAAACCGTCCGCTTCAAGCGGTGCGGTGTCTGCCTCAGGATCTTGCGCCGGGGGCGCTTCGCTGGCGTCTTCGGCATTGACGGTTGCCGGCTCTGCGGGGCTTTCCTTGGCCGACTGTTTCTGGGTAGCAGGAGGGGCTTCCTGCGTTTGTTTGTTGGACTGTTCCCCAGGAATCACCCCCGCTTGCGCGGCCCATGGTGCAAACACACTCAAACCGAGCATCAGTGTTAAAAGAAGAGGCAAGCAACGTTTGATCATAATAAGAGCCTGAGTGGCGGTGATTTTTCAATGCATTAACGGGCTGCGCCAGCAAAATCGCTGCTAGCCCACAGGGCCAAAGCTATTGAAAATTTCAATGTCGATAGGTCAGCAGCACATGGATTGACAGATAGGATTTGGAAAAAACGGAGGAGAGCGGCGAGATCAATGGCTCATGTGTCGAGTCACGGCGAACCGATTGAGAAATCCATGGATCAGGAACACAAGCGTCAGGGTCAGGATTACCGAGATCGATACAGAGGTCAGTCTATAGAAGATATCGAACATGATGTCATGGGAGGGCGTCAGGTATTGGCCGAATAAAATGGCCAGTGTGGTGATGGCACCAAAGCCTATTCCCGGCAGCCCTTTTTCCATGGAATGCCAACGGGCGCATATCATCAAGGCCACCCAGAACATCACGAGAACCAGGGGTAAAATGTCGTGATGATTGTAGAGCAACAACTGCATGATAAAGCCCACTGCGCATCCCATGAGC
>DQGF01000194.1:16074-20427 GCA_003525045.1 Pseudomonas sp.
CATGATAAAGCCTACTGCGCATCCCATGAGCGTGCCTATTGCACGAATCCGCCCGGCGAAATGCGCGCCTTTCCAGTGCATGGGAAACAGGATCAGGATGCTTGCCACTTGCGCGGACAATGAATCTTTCAAGTCCAGGCATTGAAAGGCGACAAACGAGGCGGTAGCGACCGTTGCCCCCAGCAGGGCTTCATGGCGCTGGCTGGGCAGGTCTTTTTGTATCGGTTGCCTGGGACTGCGGGGCGTTGCATCTGGAAACAGGTAAAACATCAGGCCGGCGATCGCCGCAGAGAGCCAGATCGCCGCGCCATTGCACCACAGCAGATCGATGACATCGGTTTGCGGATAGCTGGAAAAATGCAGCAGAATTGAGAGGAACACCGCGCTCAGAGCGCTGAAGAAAAACAATGGCCCTTTCGCCATCAGCGCAAAGCGATATAGAAACAACAGGAACACGATGGGCACCGCCAACACCGGCCGATCACCGAACAGCCCATAAAGCACCCCGACCTCTACGCTGACCACCACGCCCTGTGCCAGGAACTGGCGGACCAGATGGGCATTCAAGGTCGGAACCAGGCCAAGGACCAACATCGGATAGACGCAAAAAAAAGCGCCATACTCCAGGTTGAAAACTTTGCAAATCAACAGCCCCAACGTACCGCCGCCGGCAATGCGCAGGCATTGACGCAGGTCGTTTTCGCTCAGGCGATGGGGGCCGCCAGGCTCAGTAGACATAATGGATAATGCTGACGAGGCGGATTTGCAGCGCGCCCATTATGCGCGCCACAACATTGTCGCTGGAAAAGAGCTGCACGGTTGCCTTCGCTCCAGAGGGTAACGAGGGCGGAAGATCGGTATTGAACACCAGGTGAATGCGTTGGCGCTGCGCATCCCGTACCCATCGATCCGATTGCAGGGGGGCGGCCAGATCGCCGTTTGCGTCGATCTGTCCTTCTTTCACCCCCGACTCCAGGTGGCTGACTTTTGCAGCGAAAATTTCCCCTGGCCGGGCATCGAACACCACTGAGGCCTTGGTGCCTGGCAGTGCATAACGCAACGCCTTTTCTCTGAAGTCAGCCGTGACATCGACATTGTCTTCCACCAGCGCCATGACGGAAGCACCGGCCTGGAGGTACGCCCCGGGACTGAGCTGCAAATTGCCAACCACGCCAGCACGTTCAGCCCGGACTTCGCTGTAGTCCAGTTGCAGTCGGGCCTGCTCCAAGGTGTTATGCGCCTGGCGGATGTGAACATTGTCGTCGCCGGGGCCACCTCGGCGTGCCTTGATTTCATCAATGGTGCTGGCCGCGGCCCTGACTTGCGCCTGGGCAATCATCAGGCTGGCGTTGATCTGATCGCGCAGTTGCGTGGAGACGAAGTTTTTGTCATGCAAGGTTCGAATGCGAGCCGCCTGAGCCGCTAACTCCTGAACTTTAGCCTTTGCTGCTGACAAGTCGGCCTGTGCGGCGCCGAGATTTGCATCACGCTCCGAGTAATCCTGGCGGGCGCGCTCGATCATCAACTGCGCTTCCTTGACCTTCAAAACAAAAGGGCGCGGATCCAGTCGGAACAGCAATTGCCCAGCCTCGACATGCTGATTATTGGCCACGGTCACTTCTATCACTTGGCCAGACACGCGAGGCGCGATACGCACAACGGAACGCGTTAATTGCGCCTGGGGTGTGAGCGGCATATAGAGGTCTGCTGCCAGGAAATAGACGAACAGGCCGGTCAATATCAAAATGGCGAAACGGACGTGTCGGGCAAATCGTTGGTCAGGGGTCATGGCAACTTGCATAAAGCGTTCATGGGCAATCCGTTAGTTGATGGTCGAGCCAGTCTTGTTTGATCGTCGTCTTGATTTAAGTGCGCCCAGCGGCCTCGAGACCATCAAAGGCATGCAGCGAGCAGGAGGAGGGCGTGGCGACAGATGTTACCCAGTGCAGGCGAAACAGGAATATCTAAAATCCTGATAGTCCCAATTCATGCAAGGAATAGTCTGGGTGGGCGGATGAGTGGCGAACGCCGGGTTGAAATGACTGACGGTGCCCAGGTGAACCGGTCAGGTAATTCTGGGCACCCATCAAGATACTTATACCGCTTTTTGCTCCATAGCCAACGGCTCAACCGACTCGGGCGGTGCACCGCGTCGTGTCAGGTGGCTGATGCTCATGATTACCAGCGGCGTGAAAAGGGCGATGTAGGCATTGTCGATGCCCCACGGATTGCCTGCCAGGAACCAGCCGACCGTAGCCACGAGGGAGGCAATGATGCTCAGGAATGCGGCTGTCGCGGTGCCGAATTTCGGGGCGTAGAACACCATCAGCACCAGCACTGCCAGAGAAGCGCGCAGGGCCTTGCCGAGGAAGGCGATCATCAGCACTTTGTCGGAGGTCAGGGCCAGCGCGATGGGCAGCAAGCCGACAGCGATGGTAGCCAGGCGTACAAAGCGCAGGGATTTCGCATCGCTTTTTTCCGGGTTGAACCATGGCTCGTAGAAATCGCGCAGCAACAAAGTGGCCGAGCCCATGCTGACCGCCGAGATGGTGCCGAACAGCGAGCCTGCCAATCCTGCGACCACCAGGCCGGCCGTCAATTGGTCCATGCTCGCAATCAGGGCCGGGAAGGCTTGCAGCGAATCGACTTGCGGAAACAACGCGGCGCTGCACATGCCGATCAATGCAGCCCCTATCCCGAACGGGATCATCAGGATCGCGCAATAGAAGCACGCCCGCTGCGCCTTGCCTGCATCGCTGACGGTATTCACCGCTTGAATCACGTATTGGGTGGAGAAGATCGAGCCGATACCGGCAATCATCCAGGCGACGATTTGACCCCAGCCGATGGCGGTCCAGTCAAACATGCTTGGCGGCAATTGAGTCTGCAGCGCGCTGATCCCTCCGACCTGTTTCAAGCCAAACCACAGCGCTAACCCGACACCCAGGTATTTGAGACTGGCGTGTACGAAGTTGGTGTAGATGACTGAGCGCATGCCGCCGATGCTGACGTACATGACCGACACGACACCGACAATGACGATCGCCAGCGTGCGATCCACCTGCAGCACACTGGCCAACACCGCGCCGCCGCTGGCATAGATTGAAACAGCTACGATTTCCAGGGCGAAGATGGTGATGATCGACGTGGCGAAACGGGTTCTTTGCCCGTAGTTGCGCGCCAGCACGCCGGAAATGGTGTTGTCACCCAGGTCCTTGTACTTACGGGCCAGCAGCCAAGCGAACAACACAAAACCCAACGCCAGCGCAAAGAGGTTCCATGCGGCGGAGATGCCGGTTTTGAAGCCAGTCTGCGCGGTACCGATACTGACGGCGGTGCCGATGAATTCCGACAGCATCAGAAAGCCGATCAAGAACGCAGGAAAGTGCCCGCCGCCGGTGGTGTAGTTATTGGCGCTACGAGAATGCCGACGGACACCGAAGCTGATCAGCGCGAGGCTGAGCATGTAGAAACCGGTGATGGAAAGGACGATCCAGGAAGAGTTTGCCTGCATGATAGTTACCCAATCAACGTGCTGAAGGTTGATGGGGGTGTGGCAGGAACGTGTTGATAGTCAGGGCTCATTATTATGCTCTTTAGGTATTGTTTTGATTAATTCCAGTTTCCTCTCAGTGATTTAGGCGGTCTAATATCGTGAAAGTATTGTGTGATACTTTAAAGGTATTTTATTGTTGTCAGGCTGTCGCGCTGCATGCGTCGCCCTTATCGAGTTGCGCCTGAAGTGCAGCCCTGTGTTCGGGATGGGCGATGTCCAGCAATTTTGTGATGCGCTGATTGAGCGTCGTGCCGCGCAGGTCAGCTACGCCGTACTCGGTGACGACAATCACCGCGTCGCTACGCGCAATGGTGACGGGTCCGTTTAACCTCGCCACGATTCTGCTATGGCCGCCCGCGGTAGAAGGCAATGCGATAATGGGCAATCCGCCTTTTGAGCGCCGTGCGCCACGGATAAAGTCGACCGCGCCGCCGATGGCGCCGACGTAGCTGCCCGCGGCCAATTCCGAATTGACCTGACCGCTCAGGTCGACTTCGACGGCCGAGTTGATCGCTACCAGTTGGTCGATACGCTCAAGGATGTGCGCATCATGGGTATAGCGTGTCGAGCGTAATTGGATCGCCGGGTTATGGTGAGCATAGTCATGCAGCAGGCTGCTTCCCATGAGAATGCCACCGATGCTGATGCCGCGGTCGAGCGTCTTGCGCTGGTTGGTGATAGCACCGCTTAGCATCAGGCGCGCCACGCCGTCACCAAGGCTGCCTGAATGCACGCCCAAATGGCGATGGTCGCCTAATGCACTCAAGACGGCGTCGGGTATGGCACCGATGCCCATT
>DQGF01000194.1:20724-23522 GCA_003525045.1 Pseudomonas sp.
ACCGATGCCCATCTGCAGGGTGGCGCCATCTTCGATCAGTCCGGCGATATGCCTGGCGATGCGTTGATCGTTTTCCCGGACAGGGCCGGGCGGATTTTCCATGGGCGCCCGATCGGTGAACAGGATGGCGTCCAAATCATCGTCGCCCAGAGTCCGGTCGCTGTAAGTCCATGGCGCCTGAGCATTGATTTCTGCGATCACCAGGCGTGCGCTGTCGAGTGCTGGCAGCAAATACTCGCTGGCCAGGCTCAGGCTGTAGCGACCCTCGGCATTGGCGGGCGCCAGTTGCAGCATCAACACATCGATACGCAAAGCACCGCTGCTGATCAGGTCCGGTAGTTCGGAGTAGTGACTGGGCATCACCTGCAGCAACCCGGCATTAGCCAACTGGCGGTTGGCCCCCGCGCCGCAATACGCGATGAAATCCACGTGATCGGCGTGCTCGGGCGTGCAGGTCGGGCTGTTGGCGATCCCCAGCATCACCCGGAACCGGCCGATCTTTTGCCGCTGGGCCATCAATGCCTGAGTCAAAGGCAGGGGCTCGGCATTGGCCTGCCCCCACATTACCGTGTCACCCGGTTGGATCAATGTAGCCAGGTCCAGCGATTCGAGGTGCAAGAGCTGTGGCATCAGGGCGATCTCGGCGACAGTCAGCCGCAGCTGCTGGTTGGGCAGCCAAAGCTTCAAAATAGGCAGGGGGAAACGGCGGCGCGAAGGCCGCCGTGGTCTTTAGACGATTGAGGACGGGTGCTTGGCCAACGGCGTGACCTGGATGGTCATGTACGGGAACAGTGGCAGGCTGGACAGCAGCGCATGCAGCTCGTCGTTGCTGGCCACGTCGAGGATGCTGATGTTCGAATACTGCCCGACTATTCGCCACAGGTGCGGCCATTTGCCTGCCTCCTGAAGCTCGGTGGCGCGTTTCTTCTCGGCTACTTTGATCGCTTCCACGGTGTCGGCAGGGATATCGCGAGGAATGTTTACGTCCATCTTTACGTGATAAAGCATGAGTACTACTCCGGTTGGATTTTGCTGTTGATCAATGGATGGTCGGCAACCCTGGCGCTGTGATCGTCCGGGTTGTGACCCAGGTTGGCGTCGACATCTTCCAGGCGCACACCGCGTGTCTCCGGCAGCAGCAACACGGCGATGATTGCCAAGGCGTAGGCCACCAGGCAAAAGCCACCGATCGCTTCAGCCAAGCCAAAACGCTCAGACAGAACCCCGACGCCCGCGATGGACAACGCACCCAGGGATTTACCCAGGTTGTAGGAAAAGCCCATGCAGGTGGTGCGGATGTGAGTTGGGAACAGCTCGCTCAGGAAGGGCCCGACGACGGCGAAGATGCCCGTGGCGAAGGCGCCGACAGGAAAGCTCATCAGCATCAATACGGTGGGGCTCATCGGCACGAGCATGTAAACCACGGTGAAAATCCATGCACCCAGGCAGAAGACCAGCAGCGCAGGCCGACGACCGTAGCGATCGGAGAGGTACGCGGTGAGGACGAAGCCGGCGAACGCACCGGCGCACATGATCAGCATCGTGATGACGACTGGCCCTGGCTTCAGCCCGCGGACCTGCACCATCAACGTTGGCAGCCACGCCATGATGGTATAGGCGGCGGCCTGTAGACCCGTCACTAACAGGGCGCCCAACAGGGTCAGGCGGATCACGGAAGGGCGGAACGCGGAGAGGATCGAGGCCTTTTCGTTATTGGCGGCCTTGGCTTCCTTGAAAATTTCGGCGTCCTTGACGTTGCGGCGGATGAACAGCACGAACGTCGCCGGAATGATCCCCACCCAAAAGGCGACACGCCACGCCATCTCCGGTGGCAGGTAAGCCAGTAGCGCGGTCATCACCACCGCCGACAGGGCCCAGCCCACCGAGAACCCGCTCTGTACGAAGCCCAACGCCTTGCCGCGATGCTCGGGACGAATGACCTCGGCCATCAGCGCGGCACCCACGGCCCACTCACCGCCGAAGCCCAGGCCTTGCAAGGTTCGCACGATCAGCATTTGTTCGAAGGATTGAGTAAAACCTGCCAGCACGCCGAAGAGCGTGAACCAGCAGATGGTGAAGATCAGAATCCGCACCCGACCGTAGCGGTCACTGAGGATACCTGCGGCCCAACCGCCCAGTGCCGCCGAGAGTAGCGCGGCGGTGCCGAGTATGCCGGCCTCGCCCTTGGATATCTGCCAGACCGCCATCAGGGTCGGCAATAGAAAGCTGAACATCTGGGCGTCGTAAGTATCCAGCGCCCAGCCGGAAAAACATGCCCAGAACGTTTTGCGTTCTTGTGAGGAGCCGGTTCTGTACCATTCGAACATATCGCCGTCCTTCTTGTTATTGGACTTTTTATTGGAGGAACCTTGGGCCTGCGAGGCTGTGATCCAGACTGCAGCAGTGACCGGGTGGCGCCCATTTGCCTTTGCAAAACCGGGCCTTGCAGCTTGACTAAAGCTCAGGCATCGCGTGGTGAAATCAATAAATCCTGGGCCATGCTGGCGACCAGTCGACCGTCTCGGCGGTAGATGTGAGTCATGGTCAGCCCTCGTCCGGAGAGGCTGCGCACCGCATCGTTGACGAACAGCAACCACTCATTGACGTCAATCTCCAGGCTGTGAAACCACAGCGTGTGGTTGAGGTTGCTGACGTAATGGTTTTGCCAGAGATCAAGCATCCCTTGCCCCGGTGCCAGGCTGGCGTTCAGCCAACCGTCAGACAGGTACGCCAGCGCCGCATGGTGCAGGCAGCCTTCGGCCGCTAGCGGCTGGGTTAGGCGCACCCCGTAAGCGATG
>DQGF01000194.1:23783-29413 GCA_003525045.1 Pseudomonas sp.
CTTCGGCCGCTAGCGGCTGGTTCAGGCGCACCCAGTAAGCGATGTCTCGGCCGGCAGCGGAGCGCTGGAAATGATCCTGATGAATCAGCCGGATATCGAGTACCGGCCGGGCACTGAAACGCAGTTGCACGGCCTCGCTGTCCAGCGGGTAACGCTCGGCCAGTTCAGCCAGGGTCGGCAGGCTTTCCGGCGCAGGCATTTGTTGCTGCAGTTGGTGCGGATCGCCGGGTTCGGACTGTGCCACTTGAAAGCTGGCGTTGGCGCTGAGCACCAGGCCGGTACCCTGGACACCATAGACGTGGCGAGTGGAAAGACGTCGCCCATCTTGTAGCGCCTCGACGCTGTATTCGATGATGTCTTTGGGACGCGCACCCTGTAGAAATGTCATTTGCAGCATGCTCGGGCTGCGTCCGTTCGCCGTCTGCGCCGCGGCCCACAACGCTTGCCCCAGCAACTGACCGCCATAGACCCGGCCGTTGGCATTGATGTCATAGGCATAGCTGCGCCAGTTGTGCTGGCCTGCCGGTTCCAGGGTCAACAGTTCGGTGAGATCGCGTTGGTCCCAACTACGCCCGCTGTTCATTGGCTCAGGGTCGCTAAAGCGCTGTGGGTCGATGACGTGAGGGTCGACGAGTCATCGCGCAGGGTCAGTGCACTGAAGTCCAGCGGCACTTGTGTCACGTCCTGCAATGCCTGCGGCGTGATGTCACCGATCAACTCGAGCACTTTTACGCCGGTGGCGGTGATATCCATCGTTGCCAGTTCGGTGTAGACACGACTCACGCAACCCAGCCCGGTCAATGGGTAGGTGCACGCTGGCAATAATTTGCTGCGACCGTCTTTGCCCAGATGCTCCATCATGACGTAGACCCGCTTGGCGCCGATAGCCAGGTCCATTGCGCCACCCACTGCCGGAATCGCATCCGCGGCCCCAGTGTGCCAGTTGGCCAGATCACCGGTGGCCGACACTTGGAATGCGCCCAGTACGCAGACATCCAGATGCCCGCCGCGCATCATCCCGAAGGAGTCGGCATGGTGGAAAAAAGCGCCGCCCGGGGCGAGTTCGATGGGTTCTTTGCCCGCGTTGATCATGTCCCAGTCTTCTTCGCCAGGCGCGGCGGCCTGCCAGCGGCCCAGCACGCCGTTTTCACTGTGCAGGAAGAAGTCTTTATCCAGCGGCAGGTGGTTGGCTACCAGGGTCGGCAGGCCAATTCCGAGGTTGACGTAAGAACCTTCGGTGATGTCTCGGGCGACTCGTTGCGCCATGGCGATGCGTACATTCTTGTCCATACCAATCATCCCGCTCGATTTAGAAGTGTCGCTGATTCGCCGGCCGGGTCGCGGCGCAACACCAGGTGCTTGACGAAGATCCCCGGCGTGACGATGGTCTCGGGGTCCAGTTCGCCCAGCTCGCAGAAGCGCTCGATGGAGGCGATCGTGTTTTTTGCCGCCATGGCCATCACCGGGCCGAAGTTGCGTGCCGTCTTGCGATACACCAGGTTGCCCCAACGATCACCGGCCTCGGCCTTGATCAAGGCGTAATCGACGTGGATCGGATACTCAAGCACATAGTCGCGGCCTTTGATGCTGCGGGTCTCCTTGCCTTCGGCCAGCAACGTGCCGAAGCCCGTGGGTGTAAAGAACGCGCCAACACCTACGCCAGCAGCGCGCAAGCGCTCGGCCAGATTGCCTTGAGGCACTATCTCCAACTCGATCTTGCCGGCGCGATACAGGGTTTCGAAAACGTGAGAGCCGGTCATGCGCGGATAGGAACAGAGAATCCGACGCACCCGACCCGCCTTGAGCAGTGCAGCAAGACCGGTATCGCCCTGTCCCGCGTTATTGCTGACGAGCGTCAGGTTGCGAGCGCCCTGGTCGATCAGCGCCTCAATCAAGTCATCGGGCATACCCGCACCGCCGAAACCGCCCACGGCGATGGTGGCCCCATCGGGAATATCAGCCAGAGCCGCCTGTACGCTGGTGGAAAGCTTGTCGATCATGGATGTGGTCCTTGTTGTGAGATCTTCCACCGTTATCGTCCAGCGTCGGGATAAAGGCGGGATACAGGCAGACAAAGCGTCGGGTGCGTGGCCCGGCCGCTTCGCCTTCCTGGTTTGATCAGCTTGCCCAACGCAGCCGGCAGTCACAATTTCGGTCTTCGGAAGGCTTGGTTAACCGGTGATTAACAGCCGTTCGACGAGGGCTTTAAACACCGGCCACGCCGACCGTCATTCCACCGCAGACGTACAGCACCTGACCGGTGACAAAGCCACTTCGGGCGTCTAGAAAGAACGCGGCAGCCTGGGCGATGTCGTCTGGCATGCCCAGGCGCTTGACGGGGATCGAATCGATGATGGCCTGGGTATGAGGGCTGTCTGGCGGATTGGCGCGCTCGAACAATTCAGTCCGGATCGGGCCAGGGCCGATAGCGTTGGCCGTGATACCGAAGCGGCCCAACTCCAGCGACCAGACCCGGGTCATACCCAACAATCCGGCCTTGGTGGCGGCATAGGCGCTGCGTAGTTCCTTGCCCAGGGCCGCGCGTGAAGACATGTTGAGAATGCGCCCGAAGCCAGCCTCTTTCATGCCGGGCAACAGGGCTTGCATGCACTGCAGCGAGCAGCGCAGGTTGAGCGCCCAGACCTGCTCCAGCTCCTCAAGGCTTTGTTCTTGCGCGCTGTTGGGGCAGACCATGCCGACGTTGTTGACCAGTCGGGTGATAGGCCCGCCGGCCAGCGCTTGTTCCAGCGCCTGCGCGGTGGCTTTGACATTACTGAGGTCAGCAAGAAGGCCCTCTCCGATACGGTCGATAATCACCGGTTCGAAGCCGTCTTCAATGCAACGCTCGACAATCGCTGCGCCAATACCTGAGGCGCCGCCAGTAATCAGTACTCGTTCTCTGGACATCGTGTGTTCCTTGAGTGGCTCTAGACGGTTGCGACAGGATTCAACGGTGCACCCACGGCTCCCGGCAGGCGCAAGGGTGGGGCGGTCAGCAGAAAACGATTGCGCTGGTGGGCGCGTAACCAGGTGGCCAGAGGCGTGAGGTGCCACAGTTCGCCCAGGTGAATACCCAGCTTGAACAGGCAGTGGTGATGCAACGGCATGACGGAGCAACAGCCATCGCCATGCCCGTTGGGGAAAATTTCCACCGAATAATTGTCGGCAGCGATAGCGACCAATCCGCTGTCAGTGATCCATTGCAGCAAACGCTGGTCATTACCGTCGAGTACCGCTCCGAGCGAGTCCAGGACCTGGGGGTCCGGTTGCTTGTTCATCCCGAGCACCGCTTCGGCGTAGCCGGTGTGCAGGCAGACAATATCGCCAGGCTCGACCTTGACCTGATCGGCATCGAGCACGAACATCAATTCGTCATAGCCAATATGGGTACGGGCATCGCCGTAGTGATGGTGCAGGTCGATCATCACGCCACGGCCTTGCACGCAGGTTTCGGCCATGCGTTCGATGCCCAGGGCGTGGGCGCACGAGGTGCTGTGCGGGGAGATTTCGCCCTCAACGCCGCAATCGGCGATATCACTGGGGCCGACGATATCAATGCCCGCGGCATAGCCATTGTAATAAAGCGGCTCAGCCACTCCGTCACCGTTGGCGTCGAACAGGGCGCCAACGTGAGAAAGGGCATCCCACTGGGTGGAATACTGCAAATGCAGAATGGCCAGGTCGTCGCTCAGCACGTCGGGGCGGCCCGCCTGGATGCGGTCGTACTGATAATTCATATTGACCCCGCCTTTACGCAGCAAGGGACGCAGAATCGGTGGCCGGCGATTGACGTTCATGGCATTGCCGCCCGGGTAGTCCAGCGGCAGGCTCAAGCAGAAAGCCAGGCCTTCGCGGACCTCGGCGATGCCTTGCAGAACCTTGTCAGCGGTGAGCAGGTTGAGTCGCCCCTTCTGATCGTCGGGGCCAAAATCCCCCCAATTCGAGCCTTCGGGACGATGTTTCCAACGGTGATAGGTCATAGGGCCTTCCTTCTTATTATAAATCGCAGGCGGCCGTCAGCCGCCCATGGGCGTTGAGCCTCCTGCTCTCAGGCTCGCGTAGCACGGGCACTCTGCTGTTCTGCAGCGTGACATCAAGCGCTGTTCACACCGCTGGGGCAGCACTGTCCGAGGCGTGGCACCATTCGATCAGGCTGTTGGCGAAATCTCGGGCGAACGACGAAAGCCCGTCAAAATCCTGCGCACACAGCTGGAAGGTACGGACTGCCCAAGGATCGAGCAGGGCGCACGACCCGATGTTCTGTTGACCCTTGAGCCGGGTGAATCCGGCCTGGGGCACGATGGCAATGCCGGCACCGGCTTCGACCATCCGGAAAATCGCATCGGAGCTCGCCACCTGCACGCGAATCGTCAACGGCGTATGGAGTGCAGCGGCGGCCCGACTGAGGAATACGTGGATCGCGCTGCCTTCGAGCAACGAGACGAACGCGTATTGCAGGGCTTCTTTGAAAAACACTTCGCTGTTGGCCAGTATGGGATGCCCGAGGGGGGCGATGACCATCAGGCGGCTGGACACCAGCGGCACGCTTTGCAGCCCGTCGGTGACCACGCTGCCGGATACGATTCCAAGGTCGGCGCCGCCATCGCGAATGCTGCGCACAATGTCGTCGCTGAGGCGCTCGCGCATGTCGATATGCACGTCTGGATGGGTCTTCAGGTACTCGCCCACGACAGGCGGCAAGTATTCGGTGATGGCCGTGGTATTGGCCAGCAACCGCAACTGTCCCTTCAAGCCAATGGCATATTCCTGCAAATCACCTGTGAGCAATGCCAACTGCGCGAGGATCACTCGCGCATGTTGCAGATAGGTCTTGCCCGCGTTGGTCAGCGTCACGCCCTGAGGTGAGCGTTCGAGCAGGCGCATGCCCAGGTTGTCTTCAAGGTTCTTGATGCGATTGCTGGTCGCGGGGACCGAGAGAAACGAACGCTCGGCGCCTCGAGTCAGGCTGCTGGTTTCCGCAATGTTGATGAACAGGCGGAAGTCAGTGATATCAAAATGGGTCGCCATTATTCTTCAACTTCTTGATCAGAGATCACCCAAGGTAATGGCAGTCTCCATCGCCTGTCCATAAACGAACGGCTGCTTCGGGAACGCCGGTCTACCACTGCGCCGGTTCAAACAGAAAGCCATCGCCCTGGCGCCGGATATAGCCGCAATGTGGCTCGCCAAAGTGCACCGGCATGATCAGCGCTTCCCGATCAGCGGCGCGGTTGAGGAATTCCATTCGCGTAGTGCGGGCAGTGTCTTCCCAGATGCAATAACCGGAATTCACGTCTGGACGCACGATCTGAATCGGGCTGTGCAAGATGTCGCCACAGAACAGACCTTCCTCACCGCGAGAGCGCACGCGGAATGCCACTTGCCCCGGGCTGTGTCCTGGCGCAGGCTCGACCACCAGGCAATCGGCGATTTCCTGTGGCGCCTCCATCATCACGCCAAGCCCTTCTTCGATGATTGGCATGACGCTGTCAAAGAACGAATCGCCGAACACGTCGATGACGCCTGATTCCTTGTTCTTGCCTTCCTTGCAGAAGTCGAAGTCTTGCTTGGGAATGTAGTAACGGGCGTTGGGGAATGTCGGTACCCAGCGTCCGTCTTGCCATGTGGTG
>DQGF01000194.1:29703-32392 GCA_003525045.1 Pseudomonas sp.
GTACCCAGCGTCCGTCCTGCCATGTGGTGTTCCAGCCGACGTGATCGGCGTGCAGGTGCGTCATTACGACATGGGTTACTTTTTCCGGCGCCGCACCCGCAGCGGTCATCCATTCGCGCACCAGGGTATTGAGCATGTTCATCCGCGGGATGCCCGCACGCGGCTTGAAGTTTCCGACACCGGTGTCGACCACGATGATGTTGCTACCGGCGTGGACCACCCAGAACTGGATGGTCACGATCAATTTGTCCATGTGTGGCACCCAATGATGGGGTGCCATCAATTGTTGGTGCTCTTCGAGTACGCTGCGGTCGATCGAGGGGAACAGAAAAGCGGGATCGTGGGTCGGTCCTGCGTATTCGAGGATTCGGGTGACTTTGATATCGCCGATCATGCGTGACTGCATCATGGTGTGTTTTCCTCTTTTCTCTTATAAGACTCAGCTAGGCAGCGTGCCCGCTGACGGCGACCCGATGTTCAGGTTCGGCCATGAAATCGTGGTAAATCTCGGCGCCAGTACGGCCCTCGAGAATGTAGTGTTCAAGCAGGGCGCTGACCCAGCGCGGACTCTGCACCGGCATGAAATGCCCCGAGGCAACCTGTAGCGCTTCGATGTGGTTGGCAAAACCCGCGAGCCGATTGATTTCCGCGGGCGGGCGCAAGCCATCATATTCACCGGCGACCAGCAGCGTATGGCGTGGTAAGCGCGGCAGGTCGCTCTCAAGCTCCATGCGCGCAAGCATCGCGAAGATAGCGGCGAAGCTTTGTGGGTCTGCGCTCAGCCAGCGAAGGCTGAAACGTTCGAAGGCAGCAGCATCTGTTCGCAAAGGCGCGGGCCAGGTCTTGTCCAGCAGCGCCGGGATCAGTGTTTTCAAACCTTCTTGGCGAATGTTGTTGGCGCGTTCCAGGGTGGCCTCGCGGGCCGTGGGCGCCACGCCACAGGCAGGCGCCAGGCCGATCAGGTGGCTGACCCGCTGCGGATAAAGGGCCGCGAAACGAATGGCAATGGCAGCGCCCACCGCGACCCCGACCAATGCCAAAGGCCCCTTGATCTGCAGCCTGTCCAACAACGCAACGAGATCGTGGATGTGTGCATCGAGATCGATTTCGCCGACGATTTTTTCTGACAGCCCTGAGCCGCGCACATCATAGCGCAGTGTCTGGAACTTCCCTTGGAGGAGGGTGCAAACCGGGTCCCAGCTTTCCAGGGAGCCGCCCATTTCATGAATCAATACCAGCGCCGGCCCGGTCTTCGGGCTCAGTTCATAGCGCAGTACCTGGTTGTTTACCTTCACCCAGTTCATGTCGCTACCTCGCTCAGACGCGCTCGAAGATCGCGGCCATACCTTGGCCGCCGCCGATGCACATGGTTTCCAGTCCATATCGCACATCGCGTCGGCGCATTTCATGGAGCAGGGTGGTCATGATACGCAGGCCGGTCGCGCCAATCGGATGCCCTAGAGAAATACCCGAGCCGTTGACATTGACCCGCTCGATATCCTGGATGTCCCAGGCGCGCAAGACCGCCAGCGCCTGAGCGGCAAACGCTTCGTTGACCTCGATCAGGCCCATGTCGGCCAGGCTCAGACCTGTGCGTTGAAGCAGTTTGGCCACGGCGGGCACCGGGCCGATACCCATGCGTGCCGGGTCACATCCGGCCGAGGACCAGTCCACCAGCCGAGCGATCGGTTGCAGGTTATGCCGTGCTGCGTACTCGCGGGACACCACCAGGCAACCGGCAGCGGCATCATTTTGCTGGCTGGAGTTGCCCGCGGTGCACACTCCGTCGGGCAACAGTGTGCGCAGGCTTGCCATGGTTTCCAGGCTGGCATCGGCGCGGATGCCTTCGTCCATACTCACGCGTTCGCTTGCGCCACGTTTGCGTGGCACGTCAAGGGCAATGACCTCGTCGGCAAACCGTCCTTCGCGCCATGCCGTTGCTGCATTCAAGTGGCTGCGAACGGCGAAGCGGTCAGCTTCTTCACGGGAAATATGGTAATCGCGGGCCAGGTTTTCAGCGGTCTCTGGCATGCCCGAGATGCGACCAAAGCGTGTCTCGGGCTGTGAGCGCTCACGGCCTCGTTCCAGTCGGTCGTGCATTTTCACACTGCCGGCGCGCGCGCCCCAGCGCATGTCGTTGCTGTAGTACTCAATGTTGCTCATGCTCTCGACGCCGATGACCATGACCGCTTCGGCGTGGCCTGTCTGGATGCGCATCGCGGCATCGGCGATGGCCTGCAGGCCCGAACCGCAGCGCCGGTCCAGCGAGTAACCCGGCACCTCGATGGGCAAGTCGGCCAGCAGTGCGGCATAACGGCCCATGCAGGGCGCCTCGCTGTTGGCGTAAGACTGGGAAACGATGACTTCATCCAGAGAGTCGGGGGCGAGGTTCAGGCGACTCACCAGGGTACGAATCACGGTAGCCGCGAGCTGGTCAGCAGTCAGTGAGGCCAGTGCGCCACCAAATTTGCCGATGGGCGTTCTCAGCGGCGACACGATCAAAGCGTCTTTCATCACGCGGGTACCTTTTATTATGGGCGTGTGCGACATGTTCAAACCAGCATGGCGGAGGTGGGTCTGACAGACAATTTCGTTTAGCAAAAGGCTGCGTTTCGTGCTGCTTAACCACCGTCGTTTGGCGCAAAAGCAAAAGCAGAAGCCAAAGCGACGCGGCCTGCCAGCCGACCTG
>DQGF01000020.1:0-853 GCA_003525045.1 Pseudomonas sp.
GCGAACATCCGCACGATCAAGCGGTCGCGTTCGGCGGCCATGTCGATTCGGCTAAGCCAGGGCTGTGGCGGGTGACCTTGGTGCTTCAAGACAATGGCGGACATCGTGCGTACCCCCAGCACCAGTGTCGAGATGCAGGTCCAGACGGCCACCCAAATCAACCCCGTGTCATGGGCATCCACCGCCCATAAGCAGGTCAATATGAGCAGATTGGGATTGCGCCGCGCGGTAACCAGCCTGTTGAGTGAGTCGAAGGGGCGCCAGAGAAACAGCGAAAAAGGCGCGGCGAACCTGAACGCAACTTCGCACAGCCTACCTGCGACATAGCCCAGGCAAATGGCCCAGAGCACAGGGCTGAGGGGTATTTCCGAGTCCCAGGTCGCCTCATACCCCATTCCCCACGCGATATACCAGAGCGGCGGGTGAATCAGGTCCAGGCCATGGTCGAAAATGTTTCCGAAGCGAGTGGAGGTCACGGTGACGCGTGCCAGCTTGCCATCCACCGTATCCAGAAACGTCATCAGCCAGCCGGCGACCAGGCCCGCGCCAAAATGCCCATGCCAGAACAGAATGCCTGCCGCGATGGCCAGGACATAGCTGGCTGCAGTGACCTGATTGGGACTGAGCCCCAACCGCACGCACCAGACGGTGGCCCAGCGAGCCGGGATAGGCCAGATCGCTCGGGTAATGAAGTCGGTGACGCCTTTGTAGGAACCGTTGAACAGAGACTTCTCAAGATGCGCCTGATTGGCGGCGGTGATTTGCGCGACCCACGGAGGATCGAATTTGCGCAGTTGTGTCTGCATCGCGGTGGCCACGGTGCCGGGAACCACTTTGCGTAATCCGGCTACGG
>DQGF01000020.1:1135-16992 GCA_003525045.1 Pseudomonas sp.
CTTTGCGTAATCCGGCTACGGCGTCACTGTCCAGGCTGGGCAGGTGTGCGAGCCGGTCGACACTGGCATGGGCTGCGACGATGGTACCGGTCCGGGGATCCTGTAGCGCGACCTCAGGCGTTGCCAGCAGCCCCTGGAGCACGCGGTCATCGTAAAGGTAATCCTCGCGCAGCAGGACGATCTCGCCTTGTGCCGGCAACGGATCGTCCGCGTTGCAGAGATGGGCGTTGGGAAGCTTTGCGAGCATACGGCCCACTCGCTCCCTGGAAGTCAGGCCCCACAGCCGCACCGGGCTGCTACAGATCAGGTATACGGGAGTCTTCATTGTTCCGCCTGCGCCGAATCACGTTGTTTGAAGGAACGGGCGGCAACGCCCTGTCCATTGCACAGCCTGACCGGTTTCAACGACTGCCCCGGTCTAGATATCCCACCATCACAATAGCCACCGCGAGCAAGACCAGTGCCGGCCCCAAAGTAGTGATCAGGGTGTTCATCTTCAGCAGTAGACCGAGGTTTACGATGATCTGATTACTTACATAGACCATTAATCCGACCAGCGCACCCAAAGCCAGCCGCGCACCCAGGTTGGGCGAGCGCGGTTGTGCGAAGGCAAACGGGATGGCGAACAGGATCATCGCCAGGGTCAGGATCGGTCGCCCGAGCTTTTGCCACATCGCCATTTCGTATTGTGCCGAGGGCTGGCCCGAGCCTTTGAGGTACGCGATGTAACGATAGAGCTGGCGAGCAGACAGGCTTTCTGTCGGCAGCGTGATGTCGCCCAATCGTGCTCCGCCAAAAATCGAGTGCCAAGGCATATGATCGAGTTGCTGCGTAGTTTCAGCGCCCTGGTCCCACTGTTTCACCTGGACATTGTTCAAACGCCATCGGCCTGCGTCCTGTATGTCCGCCGTCTCTGCAAAGATGTAGGAAACCAGTGAACGGTCATTGTCGAACCTGAAGATCTCGATATTGACCGGCAACCGTTTGTGCTGAAGATTGCCAATACGTACGATCTGATCGTCCTGTCGAGCCCATACACTCCCTTGATCGTTGCTGGCCTGCGCGCCGGCGGCCATTGCCTCGTTGCGCAGTTCCAGGCCATTTTGCTGCAGGGGAGAGGCCACCCATTCGTCCAGCGCCGCCCATGCCAGCGCCAGCGCGAGCCCGGCCAGCGTCGCCGTGAACCCGATCCGGGCAATCGACAGCCCGGTGGCGCGCATGACCGTCAGTTCCCGGGTGGCTGACAGTTGACCCAGCGCGGCAATGCCACCAAGCAGGGCGATAAAGGGCCCAAGCTCGACAACACGGCGTGGCAGCGTCATGAATACGACTTCGATGGCCTGGCTCAACCGGTACCCGCCAGGCGTCACGTCGTCAAGTTCACCCACCAGGTCGAGGGTGGTGAACAGCGGTAGCAGCAGCGCTGCCGCCGCCGCGAAACCGAAGAACACATGACGGATAATGTAGCGGTCGAGGATTTTCATCGGTAGCCGATCCGAAAGTTTGCCAGATCGCGCGCCAGGAAAATCAGCAGAGCCACGCTCATCAGTAGCGGCACAGTCCACAAACCCGGATACAAGGGCAGGGTATTGTTGCCCACCATCGTTTTGCAGATGTCCGCGGCGTAGTAGATCAAGGCGAAGACGGTGGTTACGGGCAGCAGGGTAGCGAATCGTCCCTGTCTGGGCCGGGTGCGGCTCAACGGAATGGCGAGCAATGCAAGTACCGTCGCGCTTACGCCCCGCGTCTGGCGCCATTGCAATTCGGCCTTGTCCAGAGGCGCGCTGGAAGCCCTCAGCACTTCATTGGAAGCCGCCTTGCGCTTACCCTCGGCGGCCCGTTCGATGGGTAGCAAGTGCAGCCGCATATGCTCAAACTTTTCCCAAATGTCCCGTGAAGCACTGTGCTTGAGCAAATAGGAATGGCCTTGCGTCAGCTCCACGATCGGATCGTCTGGATCTGGATCCAGGATGCGGGCTTGCTCGGCGCGAAACACACGGGATCTCGAGTCACCCGGATCATAGATCAGCACATCGTGGAGCCGGCCATCAGTCCGGTCGATCCGTTCTGCCAGAATCATCCTGCCGTTTTCGTTGTTCAGGTTGAACCGTTGCGCTTGCAGATGATTGACGTCCAGGTCTGTTCTGGATTGCTGTTCCAGTTCATAGGCCTGCGTATAAGCCCAGGGGCGCCCGTAGAGCGAAAGCATTGCCACCGCCAGCGAGATTGGAATTGCCAGCAGCAGGACAGCCCGATAGATCCGCAGCGGGCTTGCGCCCGAGGCCGCTATCGCAATGATTTCGGAATCATGGCACAGACGTCCAACCGCAAGGGTCACCGAGGCATATAGAGCCACCGGCACCAGCATTTCGAGGGCAATCAGTACCTTGTAGAACACCATCTCCAGCACTGCCTGCAAAGCGAGAGTGCCCTCGACGGCGTCAGAGAGATACCGCTCTGCGGAATAGCTGGCAAAGATGAACACCAGGATGCTGACCATCACCATCATCGGCCGCCGGATCTCGGCGATCACGTAGCGTTCGATCAGGAACATGTCCCGGTCCCTGACCTTTCGCCGTGCCCGCACCGCGCTCGCGCGATCGGGCATTCCTGCCGTCCAGATCCATCAGGTATCGCTCGGTATCGATTGATTTCTCTGGGCATGAAACCTCTCCACCATTTGATAATCCAGCGGCGAATCGACATCGATAGCGGCCTCCGCGAAGGGCATGATCACCGCGCCGATACTCACCCCCAACCTGCCGGAAAGCTGTTGCAGCGCCTGTTCCAGGGTTAACCGCCCCAACAAATAGCGCAGTACTCCCTCAAGGCCCAGAGCGCCGGCGATGACCCGCCTGGGATGCTTGCGATCCTGTTCGACCCGCTGCCAGAAGCTGGCGAGGCGTCGAGCATCCTCGGTCATGAAGGCGAACAGGTTGCTGCCGCAATACGGGCCGCCACGAAGTCGAATGCTGGTGCGGCGGGTTCCTGGAAAACGAGCCAGAACCGTGTCCAGTGGTGTCACCGCCACCACAAAGTCATGGCCACCAGTAGTCGCCTGCTGAAGAAAATAGTCCACCATCTCCCGGCAGAGCAGCGCGTGATCCGCTGTAGTGACTAACACTGGCCTGTCTGCGGGTTGACGCGCCAGCGCCCGCGCCGCGCTGGCACTGGGGGAGCTGGCAGGTTCCAGCCAACTGACTCTGGCGGTGTCCAGCAGTTGCGTCATCGAGGCATTTTGCGTTAGTAAATTTCGCGCAGGGCCCACTAGTACGATTCGGTTGATCCGGTCACTGGTCTCTAGCGCCTCGATTACGCGACGGACCATGGGTACCCCAGCCACCGGCACCAATGCCTTGCAGCCTGTCCCGGCCATGGCGGCAACGGGATCGGCCGGGCCCCTGTCAGCAGCCAGGACCAAAGCGGTGAATTGTCTCGCCTCAGATTCGCTTTTCATAAATCCGGTAGCGCTTGTAGGAGGTCGCACCGATCTGGTCGAGGATCTTGCGCATGACTGCATTCGATTCCAGGATCCAGGACATTTCCAGGGCTTCTATGCCGCGTTTGACGAAGGGCGGCTTGAGCGCTTCGATCAATAGCAAGGCAAGTGTGGGTCCCAATCGGCTGAACTGGTAAATCTGCTTGACGCCCATCAAGGGCACGCGCGCAGTCCGCGTGCCCTTGACATACAGCCGCCACAGCAGCCGCAGCCAGCCAAAGGGCAGCAAGTGCCCCTTGAGGGAAGCGATCGCCTCGTTGATGTTAGGCATGGCCACGATAAACGCGCAGGGTTCGCCGTCGACTTCGGCGATGTACAACAGGTCTTTGGGGACCAACAGCCTCAGTTGGCTGCCAAGCTCGAAGAATTCGTATTCGGTGAAGGGTACGAAGCCCCAGTTGCGGCTCCAGGCATCGTTGAATATTTCTCGCAGAATTCCCATGTCCCGCCGGAACTGCCGGGTGTCCAGGGGCCTGATCACAACACGTTTTCGCTCACGTGCCATCATCGCCGACAAGGCCGGTGGGAAGTGCAATTGGTCGGTGCGCATCCAGTAGGCGAGCAGATCCTTGGCTTGCCGGTAGCCCAGGGCGGCGAGCCTTTGGTCATAATAACGCTGTCCGTGTCCCATCATGGCGGACGGGGGACGATCGAACCCCTCCACCAGCAGCCCGCTTTCCTGGTTGATGGTCAGGTTGAAGGGCCCTGTGATGCGTGCAGCGCCATGTTCACGCAGCCAGGCCTCTGTCGCCGCGAAAAGGCTGTCGAATACGGCGGGGTCGTCCACGGCTTCAAGCATCCCGAAGTGACCCGAATCATGGCCGTGCAATTCCCGGTGAAGGCTGTCGATCTGTGCGGTGATACGCCCCACGACTTCAGTTCCCGACCAAGCCAGCCACGCCTGCCATGTCAGATGAGGGGACGCCGGATTCTTTTCGGAAAGGAGTTCATGGCGCTCGTAATGGATCGGCTCGATCCAGCAAGGATCGTTGCGATACAGGGTGCCGGGGAAACTGATGAATCTCTCTAGCTCCAAGCGTGTGAGGACGGGGCGCGTAATGATTGGCAACTTCTTATTGATCATCGTTGGCCACAAAAGTCCGAAGCAGTTGAACTGGCATCTCTTTCTCAGTACCTGAGAGAGCGTAGCTGAAGTATTGGCGCAGGGCGCGCGAGCTGCGAACATTGGTGCCCGTGCTCTAGTAAGCGCTAATAATCCGTGCACTTTGCGACAGGCGTCGCGTTTGAGAACGAGATGCTATTGCTATCTTCGAAGCTCGCCGGTCGTCCGCTCATCCGGGAAAAAATTTGCGCTGACCCAGATGCCGATTAGTATTGCGTTAGGCTTTGTAATTAATTGAAAAGGCTGAGCCGGATATCCTTGGGCCAGGACTCCATGGAAACGGATTTGAGGGCAGTAAAACGGCACGTGTTTTACTGGCGCAGGTGATCAACCCGCTATTTGACTTAACCTTACCAGGGCTAAATGGATGGGTGTATTTTTATGTCTGCGACCATTACAAACCAGGCACTCACCCAACGTCTAGCCGACTTTTCCACGCTAGTGGAAGCACTCGATTATGCCGCTTCAGGTCAGACCGGCATGAACTTCTACGACAGCCATTGCCACCTGACTACAGCGCTTGAATACGCGACGCTCAGAAGTAATGCTGTCGCGATTGCCCAGCGGCTACTTGGGCTCAAGTTGAAGAAAGGCGACCGGGTTGCGCTCATCGCCGATACGCACCCAAGCTTTGTCGAGTGCTTTTTCGCCTGCCAATACGCCGGCCTGATCGCCGTTCCTCTTCTGGTTCCTTCCAGCCTGGGAAGCCACCGTTCCTACGTGGACAAGTTGAAAGGGCTGTTCGCCAACTGCGCGCCGGCGGCCGTTTTAGGGTTGGAGGAATGGCTTCCCTATATCTGCGAAGCGCTGGGGGACACCCGGCAGGTGTTCGTCGGGACTGCTGAGAAATTGGCCGAACTGCCCGCGGTGCAGGCGCTTCCCACCGTCTTGCCGGAGGATATCGCCTACTTGCAATACACCTCCGGCAGTACCCGCTTTCCTCGTGGCGTGATCATTACCCAGCGTGCGGTGATGGCCAACGTCAGAGGCATCGTCGTGGACGGTGTCGGCGTTCGCCCGGGGGACCGGTGCGCCTCCTGGTTGCCCTTTTATCATGACATGGGGTTGGTGGGTTTTGTCCTGGCGCCCATTGCGGCGCAACTGACGGTCGACTACCTGCACACCCGGGATTTCGCCACTCGGCCCGGGCAATGGCTCAGGCTTATCAGCCAGAATCGGGTGACGGTCTCGGTATCTCCGCCGTTTGGCTATGACCTTTGTACCCGGCGAGTCCGGGACCCGGAAAAAGCCACGCTGGATCTCTCCTGCTGGCGTGTCGCGGGGATCGGGGCAGAACCGATTCGGGCATCGGTGTTAAGCCATTTCGCCGATAGTTTTCTCGACAGCGGATTCGATCCGGCCGCATTCACGCCTTGCTATGGTCTGGCGGAAAGCACACTTGCCGTCAGCTTCGCCCGCCGCGGGGTGTTGGTGGATCATGTCGTCCGCCAGGTATTGGAGCATCAGCTCAGGGCGCAGATGTGCGCCGCCGATGATCGGGGAAGCTGTGCCTTTACCAATTGTGGCGCCCCTTTGCCCGGTCATCGCGTCGAAGTCCGAAACGCTGCGGGGCAGGTGATTGCGGAGCGTGAGGTCGGGCAGATATTCGTGCAGGGGCCCAGTGTAATGTCAGGTTATTTCAATGACCCACAGAGCACCCAGGCAGCCTTGAAAGATGACTGGCTGGACACCGGTGACCTTGGCTATCTGTCCCGAGGCGAACTCCATATCACCGGTCGGCGCAAGGATTTGCTCATCGTCCGTGGTCGAAACATCTGGCCGCAGGATATTGAATACCTGGTGGAGTCCGAACCCGAACTGAGGCCCGGCGATGCCATCGTATTTGTCGTTCCCGGCGATGATGAGCCGCGGGTCGTGGTCCAGATTCAATGCCGCATCCGTGAGCCGGAACGTCGCGAGCACCTGGTCCGTACCCTGGTCGCGAAGATCATCAGTGAGTTCGGTCTCGCTGCTGACGTGCACCTTGTACCTCCTCACTCGCTGCCTCGAACCTCCTCGGGCAAGCCTTCCCGTGCCGAAGCCCTTGAACGATTCATGGCCCAGGCGAACACCGATCTCCCTTATCCAGCACTGGAGGAGACGTGAGCGCTCGCGTTGTTTCGCTCACGGGCGCGACTGGCTTCATAGGCAGTGTCCTACGCGAACGACTCGTCGCCCGGGGCGTGGAGGTCCGTGCCTTGGCCCGCTCCAGGAGCGCAACGGCAGAGGATGGAACCAAGTGGATCAGGGGAACACTGGAAAATGAGCAGGCCCTCGCCGAGCTCGCCAGGGGGGCGGATGCAGTCATTCATTGCGCAGGCAAGGTCAGGGGCAGGGACGCCCGAGACTTCGACGCGGTCAATGTGCAGGGGAGCAAGCGCTTGATGGAGGCGGCGCGGCGCAGTGGCAGTTGCGAGCGTTTTCTGCTGATCTCGTCCCTTGCCGCAAGGCATCCGACGTTGTCCTGGTACGCCGCTTCCAAATTCGAAGGTGAACGGCAGGTGAGGGCCGCTGCCGGGGCGATACCCGTGTGCATTTTCAGGCCGACGGCCGTGTATGGACCGGGTGATCGCGAGTTGCGTCCGGTGTTCGAGTGGCTTCTGCGCGGTTGGCTGGTGACCCTCGGTCGAAACGATTCAAAGTTCAGTTTTCTCCATGTGGACGATTTGGTCAGCGCCGCCATGCAGTGGCTGGATGCACCTGTCGTGCAATCGCAGACCTTTGAGCTATGTGACGGCCAGGCGCAGGGGTACGACTGGGCAAGCCTGGCCAGCATCGCCTCCGACATCCGCAATGCACCGGTGCGGCAAGCGGCAGTGCCTGCCGCGGTATTGAAAGGGATCGCACGAGCGAACCTGATTCTGTCTCGCTTCACCCGGCGGGCGCCCATGCTGACCCCCGGTAAAGTCAATGAACTGATGCACCCTGACTGGACCTGCAGCAATGCCCGCATTAGCGCGACATTGGGCTGGGAGCCCCGGATTCTCTTACGGCAAGCGTTGCGCAATCACATGTTCTGAGCGGACCAAGAGCCACTGAACTCAAGGAGACCCACGATGATCACACAAGAAACGATACTCGAAAGGGTGATGATGCTCATCGTGCGGCTCGCACCACCAGGAACGCCAATCAACCCCAATACCGACCTGGCCCAGGACCTGGGGATGGAGTCGATAAAGGTGATGGACATGCTGATGGAACTGGAAGACGAATTCGACATCTCGATCCATCTCAATATCTTGATGGATGTGCGCACGCCTGCGCAGTTGGCTCACGCCATTCTTGACCTGATGGAGCACGCCGATGGGACTGTTTGACAAGTTCGCAAAGCTGGCAGCCGAGCGCGCCAGTCTCTGTGACTCACAGATCCATCCTTTTGGAATTCGCATCGATGAGATGTATTCCCCAACCGAGGGCCTTATTCAGGGCAAGAGGGTGATTCTTGCCGGTACGAATAATTATCTCGGGCTGACCTTCGACCCGGCCGGCATCAAGGCGGCGCAGCGCTCACTGGAGCTTGAAGGAACCGGCACCACCGGCTCTCGCATGGCCAACGGCAGTTACGCCGGGCACAGCGCCCTGGAGCAGGAACTGGTGGATTTTCTGGGGCGGCGTTCCGTCATTGTGTTCTCGACAGGATATGTCGCCAATCTGGCCGTCATCGGAACATTGGCGGGGTCGCGCGAGGTGGTGCTGCTTGACGCCGACTGCCACGCGAGCATCTACGACGCTTGCAAGCTGGGAGGTGCCGAGGTTATCCGTTTTCGTCATAACGATGCCGCTGATCTGGAACGTCGCATGGTTCGGCTCGGCGACCGCGCCCGAGAAGCCATCATCCTGGTGGAAGGGATCTACAGCATGTTGGGTGACCAGGCACCGCTTAGGGAAATAGTCGACGTCAAGCGCCGCCTCGGGGGGTACCTGTTGGTTGACGAGGCTCATTCCTTTGGCGTCCTGGGGGCTAACGGCCGGGGCCTGGCCGAGGAGTTGGGCGTGGATTCAGAGGTGGACATCCTGTTGGGCACGTTCAGCAAGAGTCTGGGCGCCGTGGGTGGATTTGCCGCTTGTCACGACGCGCAAATGGACCTGCTTCGCTACGCCAGCAGACCTTATATTTTTACCGCTTCGCCATCTCCCTCTGCGATCGCCTCGGTAAGGTCGGCGCTGTTGGCCATCAAGAATCGCCCGGAACTGCGGAGTCAGCTATGGTCAAACGCACGGCGGCTTTACCAGGGTTTGGAAGAGTCGGGTTACCAGCTGGGACCACAAGTCAGCCCAGTGATTGCCGTCATGCTGAAGTCGCCTCACGAGGGCCTTGCACTCTGGCGGGCACTGATGGAAAAGGGCGTCTATGTCAATCTGGTCCTTCCTCCGGCGACACCCGGCGCAGTCACCCTTGTGCGTTGCAGCGTCAGTGCGGCCCATACATTTGGGCAAATAGACCATATCATCGAGGCCTTCGCTTCATTGCGTGACCCGACGGGCCCTGTCGTAGCAGGCGCTTGATCAGTGTCCCAGGATGTCGGTGAGCTGATCTTTACCCATGTCATAGCGAACGACAGTCATGCGGATTATTTTTGCCTTTGGCCGCTCCTATCCGGCCCGCACCGTTCTGATGCTCCTGAGCCTGCTGTTGGCAGGGGTGGTTGAAAGCGTCAGCTTGAGCACGATGCTGCCCTTGATATCGGCCATGCTGGAAGACCAGCCCCATTCGAAACTGGCGGTCCATGTCTTCGCAATAATGGACTCGATAGGCCTGAAGCCGACGATCCCGAACATGCTGGTGGTCATTGTCGTGGGCATGACGCTGAGCAATCTGCTGATACTGCTGGGCAATCGACAGGTCGGCTATACCGTGGCGCACGTGGCAACCGACCTGCGTGTCAGCCTCATCAAGGCATTGCTGGGTAGCCGCTGGGAATATTATCTGCGCCAACCCTCCGGAGCACTGGCCAATGCCGTGGCAACTGAAGCCTATCGCGCTTCAACGGCCTATGAGCACGCGGCCAATATGCTGGCGCTGGGTATTCAGGCAGTCGCCTATGCGGTCATCGCGTTTTTTGTCTCCTGGCAGGCAGCGATCCTGTCGCTGCTGATCGGCTTTGTCCTGCTCGCAGCCGTGAGGGGGCTGGTAAAGACATCGCGGCGGTCGGGGAAAAGCCAAACCCGACTGATGCGCGAGCTGCTGGTGCACCTGACGGACACGCTTGGCTCGGTGAAACCGCTCAAAGCCATGGCCCGGGATGACATCGCCGATTCTTTGCTGCGTCGGCACGCCGGCGAGCTCAATACTGCGTTAGAGCGCGAAGTGATGAGCCGCGAAACGCTGAGGGCCTTGCAGGAACCCATGCTTGCGGTCCTTGCCGCGGCGGGCCTCTATGCGGGGCTTGTCATTGGCGGACTGCCGCTGTCTTCGGTGATGGTGCTCATATTCGTGGTGGTGCGCATGTTGGGGCTGCTGCACAAGGCGCAGCAGCGCTATCACCGGATGGCCGCGCAAGAGAGCGCCTACTGGGCCATTAACGAGTCGATCGACAACGCCATTGCCGATGCCGAGCCCGGCGGAGGGACTTGCGCTCCTGCCTTGAAGCGGCACATCGTTTTCGAAAATATCAACTTTGGCTACGGGGGGCGGCAGGTTCTTGACAACGTGTCGATGAACTTTCCGGTTGGTTCATTCACCACCATGATCGGTCCTTCCGGTGCAGGCAAGACCACCGTGCTCGACCTGATCTGTTCGCTGCTCGTGCCACAATCCGGACGCATCAGGGTAGACGACTGTGAGTTGCATGACCTGGATAGGAGAGCCTGGCGCCGAATGATCGGCTACGTCACACAGGAAACCTTACTGCTGCACGATAGCATCCTGGCGAACGTGACCTTGGGAGACCGGGCCTTGAATGCCGTCGACGCAGAGCGCGCGCTCCGTCTGGCCGGTGCATGGCAGTTCGTGCAGGAGTGTCCTGGCGGGCTGCAATCGATCGTAGGCGAGCGCGGTGCCAAACTTTCCGGAGGGCAAAGGCAGCGTATCGTCATCGCGCGTGCCCTGGCCCATCGCCCCAGGCTACTGATCCTGGACGAAGCCACCAGCGCGCTCGATCCGGAATCGGAGGCCGAAATATGCCAGGTGCTAAAGAACCTGACCCCTGGCATCACCGTCATCGCGGTGTCCCATCGCCCTGCCATGATCCGCATTGCAGACCAGATTCTCGAGGCGCGAGATGGCAAGGTGTTGGCCATACACAATGCCGTCGATCCTGACGGCACTCGGACTGACGAGGCGAAAGCCTGAAGTCTGTAGTCAGGTCTGCCTAGCCGGCACGCCATCGGGGCCATGCTGGAGATTCTCGTATACCTTGAGATTGACTAGGGGACTTCCCCGGAACCCTCAAGTTGCTCAAGGTCGATATACCTGACTCAGTACGAGACGCCAGACAACGCTCTGAGCCTAACCAATGTGCGTAGCTCAGCTGGCAAAGGACTGCGATCGCTGTCGTAATAGAAATTGATGCCGCCATCGAAGCGGCATCTCATTCTCCACCTTAGCGGTAGCGTTCGAGCCAATGAGCGTAGGGCGCAGGGAGCGTCCAGGACGCTTTATCGACACCAAGCTCTTTGGCTGCAAAATACGTCCAGTGTGGATCGGCCAGATGGGCACGTCCCACAGACACCAAGTCCAACTGCCCAGCCTGGAGAGCTGTTTGCGCAAGCTGTGGTGTGCCAAAGCCCCAAGCGGATGTCACCGGCAGACCAGTCTCCCGACGCACGCGTTCGGCGATAGGGCCCATGAAAGAAGGGCCCCAAGGAATGTTGGTCTCCGGGATGGTGAAACCGACACTGACGCTCAGCAAATCAAGGCCGCCGTCCTTGAAACGACGAGCCAGTTCTATTGACTCCGTAAGGGTTTGCTCATCACGTCCGTCGTATTCGATAACACCGAAGCGAGCCGTCAATGGCAAATTTTCTGGCCAAACCTCACGAACTGCTGCGAGCGTTTCCAAGAGGAAACGACTGCGGTTCTCAAAGCTGCCACCGTAGGCATCCGTACGATGATTGGAGTGCTCGGAGAAGAAACTCTGGCCCAAATAACCATGTGCAAAGTGCAGCTCGATCCATTCAAAGCCGGCTTCGCGGGCTCGGCGAGCAGCGTCGACGAAGTCCTGACGCACGCGGGCAATATCTTCCAGCGTCATTTCCTCTGGCACTTTCGGCAAGTTGGCGCCGAACGCGATCGGGGAGGGGGCTATGGTCTTCCAACCGTTTGGGTCGGTGTCAGCGATGTGATCGTCTCCTTCCCATGGCCGATTGGCGCTCGCTTTACGACCAGCATGCGCGATCTGAATACCAGGCACAGAGCCTGCAGCCTTGATCGCCTTTACTACGGGTACGAATGCTTGGGCATGTTCGTCGCTCCAGATTCCGGCGCAGCCGGGGGTGATGCGTCCCTCGGGCGAGACGGCTGTTGCCTCGACCACGACGAGTCCTGCGCCGCCTCGTGCCAAGCTTGCGAGGTGCACATGGTGCCAGTCATTGATCACGCCATTGTCGGCCATGTACTGGCACATTGGCGGAATGGCGATGCGATTTCGTAAGGTCACGTCCTTTAAGGTGAACGGCTCGAACAGTGCTGACATCGGTGTGCTCCTGATAAGATTAATTCGCTTGTTCGATAGTAATCGAAATATGGCGCTAGTTGAAACCCCTCGCTATCATGTAGTCATGCGCGCCTTCAAACACCCACTCCCGTCAGACTTCGCCCTTGAGCGCGTCCTTCACGCCTTGAGTGATCCTGTTCGTCTAGAAATCGTTCGTTGTTTAGCGGGCGTCGTGGAGGCGTCGTGCGGTGAGTTGGATGGAGGTCGGCCGAAATCCAGCATGTCGCATCACTTCCGGGTATTGCGGGATGCTGGACTTGTCCAGACACGCAATGTCGGAACGACGCACATGAACTCGCTGCGCGGCGTGGAGCTCAATCTGCGCTTTCCGGGGTTGCTGCAAAGCATCCTCGCCCAAGCATGAGCAGGTTTCTGAGTTAACAGTTGTCACAAAGACCTACCGGCTTAGCCACCTGTTTATCTGCCTCGCTGTTTATGTCGGGCGGACGTTTCAGCGGTTCCACTCACTGCTCCACGCTCTTGCTCCTCGGATGCCTGGGTTCAGCCAGATTCAGCCCAAGGGACGTCAGATGCTTGCGTCGTGGGCGTCCATCGCTGCCTGGGGTGACACGTACCATTTGAGTTCAAAATCCTCGGCGGTGCATGCGATTCGTTTGGCGAGTCGAGATTCAAGAGGTGGGTAAGACCTTGAATCGAAAGGTGCCGAAAAGTAGTCCGCTAGCGACTGCGTACAGCTTGCTTTCCAGATCTTGGAGGCAGACGTAACTTGAACGGGCCAACTGAAAGCCAATTGTCGCTCGACACGCATCAAGGTGTTGGTGGATGGATGTCTGTGCACCGCACATGTGTCTGGTGCCCATCGAGGGCGACAGGGTGACCGGTTCCGGCATCTTCTGCGTTGATATCGCGATTGTGAACAGGGACAGGTGAAGGTTTACAAAAAACTAGAATCTGGTGAAGTCGTCGAAACCAAGGGTGGTAATCATAAAACCATGAAAGACTGGACAGCAAAGTTCGGCTCGGACACCGTCGAGTCCTGGCTGACTGTCCCTCATATTTAGTTATGCGCTAGAAGGCACGTGAGACATTTGAGTTCAACGCCAAGGGCCGACGGTCTATTTCATGGCCATGGCTTGGCGTGCGCGTCTTAGGGTATTCGCCTGCGCTGGCTGTAAGCCTCGCCAGTTAGCGACCTATGGGCAGATCAATCCGGTGTCAGGAGCACCGCCAGGCTCATGTTGATGAACTCTTCGTTCTTACTGATAGTTTCCAGTGCACCGCGCACGTTCTCGGCGACGTCTCCCGATCCACGCGGCTAAACCCAATTTGTGATCTCCATGATGGCGGCCTCTAGGGCGAGTTTTTCGGACTACATGCTGAGTGCCATCGTCAGCCCCCCTACTGGGACGACCTAGCCTGATGGAGAAGTCGAGTCTGTTGATGGCTGAGTGGAGCACATTCAAGGGCGACGATGCTCTTGGAGTGTGCTCCCGCCATCGAGCCGTGGCGTTACGATGCTGCTACCTCGCCAACCTATTTGCGCAACATCAACCGACCTTCACCAAGATTTTCATGTGCTCGCCTGCTGGATCAAGCAGCTGTTCGAAGCCTTTCTCAACGATGTCATCCATGGCGATCTGTGCCGTCATAATCTTCTCAACAGGAAGAATGCCAGACTCGATCATCGATGCGACTCGCGGGAAACTATACGCTGGCCAGCACCACGTGGCCTCGACGGTCAGATCCTTCAACGCCCACTTCATCACATCAACCGTGGCCGGTCGGGAATGCAGCCCCGCCTGCACTACGACACCTTGACGCCTGACTGCATCGACGCATGCATTAAGTGATTCTTCGGCACCCACGCATTCTATAGCTGCATCGACCCCTACACCTTCTTCAGTGAGGTCAAAAATCTGCTCCATCCAACCCGGTTCTCGCGGATCGACGACTATGCATTCGGGCACAAGCTCCTTGGCCTTACGAGCCCGGTTGGGGTTGATCTCCGCAACGAAAATCCGACTGGCGCCAGCAGCCCGCGCGCCCAGGAGCGCAAGTCCGCCGATTGGCCCCAAGCCAGAAATTAATACCGTGGAACCGGCCGTCACCCTGCCGCGATCTAATGCATAGAGCGAAACGGCAGCAGGCTCAATCATTGCTGCTTGCGCATCGGTCAATGACTTCGGAATGGGGATGGCGTTGTAGCTTTTGATTACCGCGAACTCACCCATACCACCCCAATCCCAAGAGAGGCCGATACAGGCCTGGCACGGGCTGAGATGAAAGAGGCCGCGACACCCATAGTAGTCATCACGAGGGCTGACCAGTGGCTGCGCGTAAAGGTGCGAGCTTCTAAAAGACGGCGCTTCAGATGAGGGGCCACGGTACGTACCGAGCGCTTCAAGGCCTCAACCATGTTGCGTACGTCAGTCAGGTTGGGCACCGCGATCACCACGCGATGCCGCTGCAAGGCGGTGTGAATGCCCATCAACTGCATCACAACAGTTTTCCCCGTCCCAGTCGGCGCATTGACCCGATAGAACTTCCCGGCATGGGCTTCTATGCAACCGTCGTTGCGCACGATTGCATTCAAGGAGCTTCGGTGGCTTTGGTGCAGATGGTTCGCGGGGTCACATCCAGCTTGATCCAGCGCACTGGCTATCTCGTACAGCGAAGCCTTCTCCCAGGAGAACGTCGTGACATCCGAGGCCTCTATCAAGGGTAGACGGGTATCATCCAACACCAACCGAGAACGCTGCGCCTCGGAGATCACGAAAGTGCGGTAGCCATCAGATTGTGTCTCCCGAAGGAAAATCTGCCCTTCAGTGGGCCATTTGGTGCATGAGGGGGCAGTGGACTCAGTCTTGATGGCGCAGAGCTTCTCCTCGATCAGACCGTCCAGGTCGAAGCCCACTTGGAAATAGTAAACATCGGTCTCCTTGAGGCGAGGAGGGGCTTGCTGGTCACTCAAGAGATCAGCCGCCGCTACTCGAAACGGCGCACCACCACCGAAGATTATTCGCCCGGCCTCCTCAAGAAATCGCCCAGTCTGATTCAGGTCGACAGGGCGGTACTTGATGAGCGTGATGATCTGGTCGCGCACCATCTCAGAAGCACTTTCCCAGCCGCTCCAGAGATGGGGGCGCCCCACCAGGAAGACTTCGGCGTCAGCAAGTTTGCCCTTACCAACGAGTTCATCACTTCGCCAGGCGGCTACACGATCGATTTTACGAGGCCGGCTCTAGCATGGTTTCTAAGCAGCTTAAATCTATGAATGGCTCCCCAATCGGTGAGGGTGTCCCAGCAGTTCCTCTCCTACAGTATCCCCCCCGCGTGCTTGCGCGTTTGGTATAACACCCTGATATTAGGCCAATTTCATCGTCTAAGGGAGTCACAATGAGCAAGGCGAGAACGTGCATCATTTGCGGAGAACAGGCCAAGTCTGCCGAGCATATCTTCCCGGCAGCGCTAGGGGGTCGTAGAACCAATCGCGGCATCTATTGCGCAGACCACAATCGGCAATTCGGTAGATTGGTGACTCGTCTGCAAAGGCAACTCGCGATGATGAACGCCGCCTTGGAAATTCGTCCAGATCGCGAAGACAAGCCGAAGCCTTTCA
>DQGF01000020.1:17307-18160 GCA_003525045.1 Pseudomonas sp.
CTTTCATGTTCAACAATGATGGGATCAGGTACAGATTGCTGGGCGCAGACATTGAAGTTGATATGCCGGCACCGTTCGACCCCACCCTGGTCGGGGCTGATAAGAGATATCCGCTGAAAGCACCTAGTCTTGAGGTAGCCCGTCGCTGGATTGAGGAGAATCAGCGTGAAGGGTGGAGTTTCGAGATAAAGGGCACTAGCGGCCGTCAGCACCACTACCAGACCGAACAAGCCAAGATCTCGCTAAATTTTGGAGGCGTAGATTTTCTTCAGTCAGTGGGATACATCGCATTGAGCAGCTTCGCACATTCTTTTCCAGAAGAGGCGCGCCAGGACTGCTTGACCGCCTTCAAGACTATGCTGCAACTCGACGTCTTGACGAATCCAGAACTCTGGCCTGAAGAGTTGGTGTGGTGGGATGGACGTGAAACGTCTTCAGTGGTCGGCGAAAATCCCTACGAGTTTGGGCATGTGATTGCCGTGGGTGTTTGCAAGACCACTTCACAAGCTTACGCTTATGTCTCCTTCTTCTCTTGCCTGAACTTCGGAATCGATTTAGGCCCCGTCGACCCAGTGAATGAAATCGGGTACGTCAGAACGTACATTGACCCAACAGCAGAGAATGCCGTTGACTCGGTCACTGTCGTGAAGGAATCTGACCTCAACCCGCTGCTTACAGACAAGGGCGTATCACTTCGCGACATGATTCACTCAGGATCCGCCGCCAAGGCGATGGACAAGCTTCAGTCGAAGATTTATTTCAACCATGCTGAAGTCGCTTCCAGGCAAATCGCGACGCAGCTCCCAAGCCCCCCGTCTAGAAACCCTTTTGAGGGTATTCATCAATTCATGAA
>DQGF01000095.1:0-1728 GCA_003525045.1 Pseudomonas sp.
TATAGCCTGCCGTACCTCGATCGCGCCAACTACGGGTTCGCCGCCGCCTCCGGCATGGCGGCGGACCTGATGATCACACCCGGCCTGTCATCCATGCTCGGCGCGCTGTTCTTCCTCGGCTACTTTTTCTTCCAGGTGCCGGGGGCGATCTACGCGCAGAAGCACAGTGTGAAAAAGCTGATCTTCGTCAGCCTGATCCTCTGGGGTGGCCTGGCGACCTTGACCGGGATCGTCTCCAACGCCTACTGGCTGATCGTCATCCGCTTCATGCTCGGCGTGGTCGAAGCCGCGGTGATGCCGGCGATGCTGGTGTACCTGTGCCACTGGTTCACCCGCGCCGAACGCTCCCGCGCCAACACCTTCCTGATCCTCGGCAATCCGGTGACCATGCTCTGGATGTCAGTGGTGTCGGGCTATCTGGTGCAGCATTACAGCTGGCGCTGGATGTTCATCATCGAAGGCTTGCCGGCGGTGCTCTGGGCATTTATCTGGTGGCGTCTGGCCGATGATCGTCCAGCGCAGGCCAAGTGGCTCAGCGACCAGGAAAAGCAGGATCTGGAAAGCGCCCTCGCCGCCGAACAGGTCGGCATCAAGGCCGTGAAGAACTACGCCGAAGCCTTCCGCTCGCCGAAAGTCATCATTCTCGCCCTGCAGTTTTTCTGCTGGAGCATCGGCGTCTACGGCTTCGTGTTGTGGCTGCCGTCGATCCTCAAGGCCGGTGCGCAAATGGACATGATCGAAGCCGGCTGGCTGTCGGCGCTGCCGTACCTGGCCGCAGTGATCGGCATGCTGCTGGTGTCCTGGGGCTCGGACAAACTGCAAAAACGCAAACGCTTCGTCTGGCCGCCGCTGCTGATCGCCTCGATTGCGTTCTACGGTTCCTACGCGCTCGGTGCTGAACATTTCTGGTGGTCCTACACCTTGCTGGTGATCGCCGGCGCGTGCATGTATGCGCCTTACGGGCCGTTTTTTGCCATCGTCCCGGAAATCCTTCCAGCCAACGTGGCGGGCGGCGCCAAGGCGTTGATCAACAGTATGGGGGCGCTCGGTTCGTTTGGTGGCTCCTATCTGGTCGGTTACCTGAACAGCTCCACCGGGTCGCCTGGCGCGTCGTATCTGTTGATGAGCGGCGCGCTGATGTTGTNGGTGGTGCTGACGATTTTTCTCAAGCCCGGCGCCAGTGACCGGGAGCGGCCCACGGTCGCGCTGACACGCCGTACCGCGGCCCATTCCTGAATCGAGATTGAGATGAGCACGATGAAAAAGCAGGTTGTTCTATACAAGAAACTCTCACCGCTGCTGATGGCGCGTCTGCGCGAGCAAGCCGAAGTAACCCTGATCGAAAGCCTCGACGCCGAAGGCCTGGCGAAGTTACGCGCCGCCCTGCCCCGGGCTCACGGCTTGCTCGGCGCCAGCCTGAAGCTGGATGCCGAATTGCTCGATCTGGCGCCCCACCTGGAAGTCATCGCCAGCGTCTCGGTGGGCGTCGACAACTACGACATCGATTACCTGACCGAACGGCGAATCCTGCTCAGCAACACCCCGGACGTGCTCACCGAAACCACTGCAGACACCGGTTTCGCGCTGATCCTGGCGACCGCCCGGCGTGTAGTGGAACTGGCCAATGTGGTTCGCGCCGGCGAGTGGACGCGTAATGTCGGCCCTGCGCAATTCGGCACCGACGTGCACGGCAAAACCCTGGGCATCATCGGCATGGGACGGATCGGC
>DQGF01000095.1:2014-2238 GCA_003525045.1 Pseudomonas sp.
TCATCGGCATGGGACGGATCGGCGAGGCCTTGGCCCAGCGTGGGCATTTCGGTTTTGGCATGCCGGTGATCTATCACAGCCACTCGCCGAAACCGGCGGTGGAACAGCGCTTCGATGCGCAGTATCGCAGCCTGCCGGAGCTGTTGCAGCAGGCAGATTTCGTCTGCCTGACGCTACCGCTGACGGCTGAAACCGAGGGGCTGATTGGCGCTGAAGAGTTTGCG
>DQGF01000095.1:2564-2767 GCA_003525045.1 Pseudomonas sp.
GAGACGATCTTCATCAACATCTCCCGAGGCAAGGTGGTGGATGAAGCGGCCATGATCGAGGCGCTGCGCGCGGGCCAGATCCGCGCGGCCGGGCTGGATGTGTTCGAGCGTGAGCCGTTGAATCCTGAATCGCCGTTGTTGCAGTTGAACAATGTGGTGGCGACACCGCACATTGGTTCGGCGACCCATGAGACGCGCGAGGC
>DQGF01000236.1:0-185 GCA_003525045.1 Pseudomonas sp.
GTGGGAATTTTCAGGCGCTCGGCAACACTTGCCAAAAAGCGCCCCGCCAGTTCGCCGTTGGCGCCGTAGTCTTGCTGCTCATCGGCAATCAGCGCGCTGTTGTGCCAGATCGGCACGCCATCGCGGCGCCAGTAGCAGTTCAGCGACCAGCGCGGCAGTTGTTCGCCGGGGTACCACTTGCCCTG
>DQGF01000236.1:470-661 GCA_003525045.1 Pseudomonas sp.
TCGCCGGGGTACCACTTGCCCTGACCGAAATGCACCAGGCCTTTGGGCGCATAGTGTTTGCGCATGCGCTGGAACAGTTCGGCGGACAGACGACGCTTGTCCGGCCCGAGCGCTGCGGTGTTCCACTCGGCGCCGTCGGGGTCATCGATGGAAACAAACGTCGGCTCACCGCCCATGGTCAGGCGCACGTC
>DQGF01000236.1:952-4153 GCA_003525045.1 Pseudomonas sp.
CCGCCCATGGTCAGGCGCACGTCACCCTCCAGCAGGTCGGCGTCGATCTGCCGCCCCAGCGCCTGGATCGCCAGCCATTGATTTTCGGTGTAGGGCTTTGTCACCCGCGGAGCTTCCCAAATCCGCTCCACGGACATTTCGTGAGTGAATTCGCACTCGCACGGTTCCACCAGGCCACTGATCGGTGCCGCAGAGCCGGGATCGGGACTACAGGCCAACGGAATGTGTCCTTCGCCGGCGAACAGCCCCGAGGTCGCGTCCAGGCCGATCCAGCCCGCACCGGGCAGATAGACCTCGCACCAGGCGTGCAGGTCGGTGAAGTCCACGTCAGTGCCCGACGGGCCGTCGAGGCTTTTGACGTCAGCAGTGAGCTGGATCAGGTAGCCGGAGACGAAACGCGCCGCCAGGCCGAGATTACGCAGCAACTGCACCAGCAACCACGCCGAGTCACGGCACGAGCCGGACGCTTGTTCGAGGGTGTGCTCCGGGGTCTGCACGCCCGGCTCCATGCGGATCAGGTAGCCAATGTCTTCGCTGAGGCGCTGATTGAGTGCAACCAGGAAATCCACGCTGGGCAGCGGTGTGCGGTCGATACCTTGCAGATAGGCCTGGAATTTCGGTGTCAGGGGTAAGGTTTCCAGATACGGCGCCAGCTCCTTGCGCTCGTCCGCCGCGTAGGCAAAAGGGATCTTTTGCGCGTAGGGCTCGAGGAAGAAGTCGAACGGATTGAAGACCGCCATCTCCGCCAGCAGATCGACTTCGATCCGCAGCTCATCGGTCTTCTCCGGAAACACCAATCGCGCCAGATAGTTGCCCTGGGGGTCCTGTTGCCAATTGATGAAGTGCTGCTCGGGCGAGACCTTCAGCGCGTAGGACAATATCCGCGTGCGACTGTGGGCGGCCGGGCGCAGGCGAACGATCTGCGGACCGAGCTCGACGGCGCGGTCATAGCGGTAATGCGTGACATGGTGCAATGCGACATGAATCGACACGGCGTGCCTCCTGCGAGCCTTAAGCGTATCGGAAAGCGCGCAAGACTTATGCCATCCAGCAGCGCTGGCGCTTTCTTCGGTTGCATGAGGCAGTACAGCACCAAAATCGGGCAATGCGGGAAATTGGTTTGGCGCAGTTGCACAGAAATGTTGCGGCCGAGGGTTGTCCGCCGAATTAGCAGCGGCTGTACCGGCCTCTTCGCGAGCAGGCTCGCTCCCACAGGGGATCTGCGGCGAGCTGCGATTTCGCTCAAAAACACTATTCCATTGTGGGAGCGAGCCTGCTCGCGAAAGGGCCAGTGGCCACAACTTATTACCTGGCTCTTGGACACATCCGTTTGCCTTGCCGCACACAAAAAAAACGCCAACCCGAAGGTTGGCGTTCTGTTCAGCTCAAGCGAGGCTTAGCGCGGTACAACCGGCTTACGCGCAGGTTTCGGCCCTTTGCCTTTGGCCGCATCCTTGCGCTCCTTGGCTGCCTGCTGGTTACGGGCGAACGCCGCAGCCTTGGCCTGTTCACGCTTGTCCCAAGGGTTGCCGCCATCGCTGGCGCGCGGTGGCAGGCCAGTGTGCTGGGTCAGGATCTTAGTGGTCTTTTCCCCTGCAACTTTATGGCTGCCGGCCGGTGTCGAGTTCTTGCGACGGGCGCTCTGGTAGCTGTCGGTCGCCGGCTGGTGCAGCGGGATCAACTGATTCTTGCCCGGCCCGATCAGGTCGGCGCGGCCCATGCGGGTCAGCGCTTCACGCAGCATTGGCCAGCCTTTCGGGTCGTGATAACGCAAGAACGCCTTGTGCAGACGACGCTGCTCTTCGCTCTTGACGATGGTCACGGCATCGCTCTTGTAAGTCACCTTGCGCAGCGGGTTCTTGCCCGAATGGTACATCGCGGTCGCGGTGGCCATCGGCGACGGGTAGAACGCCTGCACCTGGTCGGCACGGAAGCCGTTGCCCTTGAGCCACAGGGCCAGGTTCATCATGTCTTCGTCGGTGGTGCCCGGGTGGGCGGCGATGAAGTATGGAATCAGGTACTGTTCTTTTCCGGCTTCCTTGGAGTACTTCTCGAACATGCGCTTGAACTTGTCATAGCTGCCGATGCCCGGTTTCATCATCTGGTTGAGCGGACCTTCCTCGGTGTGTTCCGGAGCGATCTTCAGGTAACCGCCGACGTGGTGGGTCACCAGCTCCTTGACGTATTCCGGCGACTCGACCGCGAGGTCGTAACGCAGGCCGGAAGCGATCAGGATCTTCTTCACACCCGGCAAGGCACGGGCGCTGCGATAGAGCTGGATCAGCGACGAGTGGTCGGTGTTCAGGTTCGGGCAAATACCGGGGAACACGCACGACGGCTTGCGGCACGCCGATTCGATTTCCGGGGTCTTGCAGGCAATGCGATACATGTTCGCGGTCGGGCCGCCGAGGTCGGAAATGACGCCGGTGAAGCCCGGGACCTTGTCACGGATCTCTTCGATTTCGCGAATGATCGACTCTTCGGAACGGTTCTGGATGATCCGGCCTTCGTGCTCGGTGATCGAGCAGAAGGTGCAGCCGCCGAAGCAGCCACGCATGATGTTCACCGAGAAGCGGATCATGTCGTAGGCAGGGATCTTTTCCTTGCCATACGCCGGGTGCGGAATGCGCGCATAGGGCATGCCAAACACGTAGTCCATTTCTTCAGTGGTCATCGGAATCGGCGGCGGGTTGAACCAGACGTCGACTTCACCGTGCTTCTGCACCAGCGCGCGGGCGTTGCCCGGGTTGGTTTCCAGGTGAAGCACGCGGTTGGCGTGAGCGTAAAGCACCGCGTCACCACGGACTTTCTCAACCGAAGGCAGACGAATCACGGTCTTGTCGCGGGTCATCCGCGGGCTCGCCAGAATCTGCACCACCTTGGCTTCGCTCGGATCCTCAACCGGACCCTTCTCCTGCTCGATGGCGCAAGCCTGTGTGTCCTGGGTATTCACGTACGGGTTAATGATCTTGTCGACCTTGCCCGGACGGTCGATGCGCGTGGAATCGACCTCGTACCAGTCTTTCGGCGTGTCACGACGGATGAAGGCGGTGCCGCGCACATCGGTGATGTCTTCGATCTTGTGACCGAAGGACAGACGCTGGGCGACTTCGACGATCGCTCGCTCGGCGTTGCCGTAGAGCAGGATGTCGGCGCAGGCGTCGATCAGGATCGAGTTGCGCACCCGGTCCTGCCAGTAAT
>DQGF01000485.1:0-213 GCA_003525045.1 Pseudomonas sp.
TCGTCGAGATAAGCCTGCGCCAGTTCGCCGATGGTCTGCGGATCGTGGCGTTCGGCGCTGAAGGTCCAGCGCAGTACCAGCTCACCGCCGTAAACCTGACTGTCGACGCTCAACTCGTTGGGCAGCGGCGCTTTCGGGTCGTGCGCGGCACCGACCGGCTCTTCCAGCGGATGGAACAACGCGTCACTGCCAAAGCTCTGGTCGAACTGGCCG
>DQGF01000485.1:516-696 GCA_003525045.1 Pseudomonas sp.
TCGAACTGGCCGAGGTAGTTGAAGGTAATGGGCGCCACCGGCAGTGCAGCCATGGACTGGCGGCACAGATCATCGGCCAGGTAGCGCAACACGCCGTAACCCAGGCCTTTGTGTGGCACCGCGCGCAGTTGTTCCTTGATCGCCTTGATCGAGGCGCCCTGCCCGTCCACTGGCGTCAGC
>DQGF01000485.1:961-1890 GCA_003525045.1 Pseudomonas sp.
CAGGGTCTCTCCCGGCCCACCGCCGACCTCCAGAAGAACGGGAAAGAGTGTGGTGAACCAGCCGACGGTGCGGGACAGGTCGATCTCGTCGAACAGGGTTTCGCGGCCATGGCCTTCGAGTTGAATCAGTGCCGATTCATGACCACTACAGCGGCACAACGCGCGGGTCAATGCCGTCAGCAACAGATCGTTGACCTGGGTGCGATAGGCACTCGGCGCTTGTTGCAGTAATTGGCGGGTACGCTCGTTGTCGAGGCGCACGCTGACCGTTTGGGCATGACGATTCTGCCGGCCACCCTCGGGACGTTCGCACGGCAATTCAACAACCGGACCTGCCAGCTGCGACTGCCACCAGCTCAGTTCTTCTCGCAAGGATTCGCTGCCGGCATAAGCCTGCAAGCGAGCAGCCCAGTCCTTGAAGGCGCTGGTTTTCGCCGGCAGATTTACGGTCTGTCGAGCGGTCAGCTGGCCATAAGCCGTTTGCAGGTCATCCAGCAACACGCGCCACGAAACGCCGTCCACCACCAAGTGGTGAATGGCGATGAACAGCCGTTGCTGGTCCCTCGGACCGTCGACCAACAAGGCACGCACCAGCGGCCCCTGTTCGAGACCGAAGCTGCGCTGGGCATCGGCGTACAGCGCGCTGCATTTATCCATGGAAGGCACGCGCACTTGCCAGAGCACCGCCGCATCGGAAACTGCCTGGTGTTCGGCCGTCCATTGCCCTGCGACTTCAGCGAAGCGCAAACGCAACGCGTCATGCTGTTCGATCACAGCCAGCAGCGCCGCTTCGAGGGCATGGGGCTCCAGGGTCACGGTGGGCTCCAGCAGCAACGCCTGGTTCCAGTGCTGACGCTGCGGGATATCGGTGTCGAAGAACCAGTGCTGGATCGGCGTGAGCGGGGCCCCTCCCGTGACGGGGCCCTGTT
>DQGF01000485.1:2172-2348 GCA_003525045.1 Pseudomonas sp.
TGCGCCTGTGAGCAACCCTTGCTCCGCCGCGACCTGCTCGGTGCGGGTCGCCACCGCGGCGAGGGTCTGCACGGTCTGGTGCTGGAACAGGTCCCGCGGGCTGAAGTGAATGCCCTGCTGCCGCGCACGACTGACCACCTGGATCGACAGAATCGAGTCGCCGCCCAGTTCGAAGA
>DQGF01000485.1:2641-3840 GCA_003525045.1 Pseudomonas sp.
CCGCCCAGTTCGAAGAAGTTGTCGTCGAGCCCCACTTGTTCGACGTTCAGCACTTCGCACCAGATGTCAGCCAAGGTCAGCTCAAGCTCGTTGCTCGGCGCCACGTACTGCTGACGATTCAGCGCCGGGTCCGGCGCCGGCAGTGCGCGACGGTCGAGTTTACCGTTGGCGGTCAGCGGCCAGTGAGCCAGCAGGATCAGGTGCGTCGGCACCATGTACTCCGGCAGTTGCGATTTGAGGTGAGCCTTGAGGGATTCGCGCAGTTCGGCTTGTTGTGTGCCGTCCTGCTCGGCGACCTCGGTCACCACGTAGCCAACCAGTTGCTTTCCACTCGGTGCGTCGAGCGCCAACACCACCGCTTCACGTACGGACGCGTGTTCCAGCAGACGGGTTTCGATTTCGCCGAGTTCGATGCGAAAGCCACGAATCTTCACTTGATGGTCAATACGCCCCAGGTACTCCACCAGACCATCGACGCGCTGACGTACCAGGTCACCGGTGCGGTACAGACGCCCGCCATTGGCGGTGAACGGATCGGCGACGAAGCGTTCGGCGGTCATGCCCGGACGCTGGTGATAACCCTGCGCCAGACCGGCGCCGCCGACGTACAACTCGCCGGTCGCGCCTTGCGGCACCAACGCCAGATCGGCGTCGAGGATGTAGGCCATGCGAGCGCCGATCACGCTGCCGATCGGCACACTGCCCAGGCCTTCTTCCAGCTGTTCGGGCGCCAGGCTGGCCAGCGGCATGACCACGGTTTCGGTCGGGCCATAGGCGTTGAAGAACAGGCTCGGTTTGAACGCCGCGCGAATTCGCGCCAAGTGTTCACCGGTCAGGGCTTCGCCACCGGTGATGCACATCCGCACCGGCAGGGTTTCGCCCCGGGTCGCCAGCCATTGGGCCAACTGGCTGCCGTAGCTCGGGGTGAAGCCGAGGATGTTGATGTGGTGACGGCGAATCAGCCCGCAGATTTGTTCCGCGTCCCATTGACCTTGGGCTCGCAGAACGACTTGAGCGCCGCTCAACAGGGGCACCAGCAAACGCTCGGTGGCCGCGTCGAAGTTGATCGAATAGAAATGCAGCTCGCAATCGTTCGGGCGCATGCCGAAACGTTCGATCACGGCGCGGCAGTGCATGGCGATCTCACCGTGGGACACCACCACGCCTTTCGGTTTGCCGGTGGAACCGGAGGTGTAGAT
>DQGF01000485.1:4187-4325 GCA_003525045.1 Pseudomonas sp.
CACTGGCCGGGTAGTTGAGCAGATTGGCAGCGTCTTCTTCCAGGCACCAACGGCCTACCGTTCGCGGCAGTTCACCGAGCGCTTCGAACATCGCCGCATCGCTGAGCAGCAGACCGATGCCGCTGTCTTCGATCATGT
>DQGF01000485.1:4612-7007 GCA_003525045.1 Pseudomonas sp.
ATGCCGCTGTCTTCGATCATGTAGTGCAGACGATCCAGCGGGTATTCCGGGTCCAGCGGCACATAGGCGCCGCCCGCCTTGAGGATCGCCAACAAGCCAATGACCATTTCCAGCGAACGCTCCAGCGCCAGACCGACCCGCACCTGCGGGCCAACACCACGCTCGCGGAGCATCCAGGCCAGCCGATTGGCGCGGCTGTCGAGCTCGGCGTAACTCAGGGTTTGCCCGGCGAAGGTCAACGCCGGCGCGTCTTGGCGGACCAGGGCCTGCTCGCTGAACAGGTGATGAATGCATTGATCGAGGCGATGTTCACCCGGCTCGACGCCGAGACTGTCGAGCAGGTTTTGTTGTTCCGTTGCCCCCAGCAACGGCAGTTCACTGAGAAGCTGTTGCGGATCGGCCAGCAGCGCCTCCAGCAGGTTGCGCCAATGCCCGGCCATGCGTGCAATGCGCGGCTCATCGAACAGATCGGTGCTGTAGGTCAGGCAGCAACCCAGGCGGTGGTCGAGGTCGGTGACTTCCAGGTTGAGGTCGAACTTGGTTGCGCGGGCATCGTTGGCCAGATACTCGACAGTCATGCCGGCCAGGGTGCGGCTCTGCTGGAATTCCCAGCGCTGCACGTTGCACATCACCTGGAACAGCGGGTTGTAAGCGGCGCTGCGCGGCGGCTGCAAGGCTTCCACCAGATGATCGAACGGCAGGTCCTGATGAGACTGGCCTTCGATCACCGTGTGGCGAACCTGCTCGAACAACTCACCCACGGACATCTGGCCGTCGAGCTGGCAACGCAAGACTTGAGTGTTGAGGAAGGCACCGATCAGCCCTTCGCTTTCCGGGCGGATGCGGTTGGCCACCGGTGCGCCGATGCGCAGGTCGTTCTGGCCGCTGTAGCGGTAAAGCAGCACGGCCAGCGCGGCGGTCATGGTCATGAACAGGGTCAGACCGTTTTGCGCATTGAAGGCCCGGACCCGTGCCGCCAGATCATCGCTGAGATCGAAACGAAACAGTTCGCCCTGATGACTTTGCACCGGCGGACGCGGACGGTCAGCAGGCAATTCCAGCAGCGGATGTTCGCGACCCAGTTGCGCGGTCCAGTAGTCGAGCTGGCGCTGACGCTCGCCGGACTCCAGCCACTGGCGCTGCCAGACGCTGTAATCCAGGTACTGCACCGGCAACGGTGCCAGCGGCGATTCGCGGTCATCGACAAAAGCTTCGTAGAGCGCGCTCAGTTCGCGGGCGAAGATGTCCATCGCCCAGCCTTCGGTGACGATGTGGTGCAGAGTCAGCACCAGGTAATGCTCCAGCTCGGCGGTCTTGACCAGGCAGGCGCGCAGCAACGGTCCGGTTTCCAGATCGAACGGCGTGTGCGCCTCGCTGTCGGCCAGTTGCTGGACTCGCTGCTCGCGGCGGTCGGCATCCAGCGCGGAGAAATCCTTGCAGTCCAGGCGCAGGCCGGTTTCCGGATGCACCTGTTGCCGGGCCACGCCATCGATGCTCGGGAAGGTCGTGCGCAAGGTTTCGTGGCGCATGATCAGCGCCTGCAATGCCGCCTCGAAACGCCCGACATCGAGCACCCCGCGCAGCCGCGCCATGCCGCCGACGTTATAAGCCGGGCTGTCCGGTTCCATTTGCCAGAGAAACCACATGCGCTGTTGGGAATAGGACAGCGGCACCGATTGGCTGCGGTCGACTTTCTCGATCGGCAGCTGTTGGTTGGTTTTGCCGCTGACTTGAATCAACCGGACCTGTTCGGCAAAGGCACCCAGCTCGCTGTTCTCGAACAATGCGCGCAACGGCAACTCGACGTCGCAGGCCTGACGAGTGCGAGAGATGATTTGCGTGGCCAGCAGCGAATGGCCGCCGAGCGCGAAGAAATCGTCACGCAGACCGATTTGCGCAAGTCCCAGGACCTCACGCCAGATGCCGGCGATTTGCTGTTCCAGCGCAGTGACCGGTTCGACGTGTTCGCGTACCTGCCATTGCGGTTCCGGCAAAGCGCGGCGGTCGAGTTTGCCGCTCGGGCTCAGGGGCATTGCGTCCAGGCGCATGAGCTGCGCCGGGACCATGTATTCCGGCAGCTCGGCCGCCAGCGCGGTTTTCAGGCGTGTGGTTTGAGTCTCTTCGGTTTCGTTGGTTTCCGTGACGGTGTAGTAACCGATCAACTGTCCGCCGGCCGCCGTTTCGCGCACCAGCACCACGGCTTGAGCAACGCCATCTTGAGCCAGCAACCGCGCCTCGATTTCTTCCGGTTCGACGCGGAAACCGCGCAGTTTGACCTGCTGATCGAGACGGCCGAGGTATTCGATCACGCCATCGGCAGTCCAGCGCGCACGGTCACCGGTGCGGTAAAGACGTGCGCCCTGCTCGCCCAGCGGATCGGCGACGAAGCGTTCGG
>DQGF01000531.1:0-944 GCA_003525045.1 Pseudomonas sp.
ATGAACAGATTTCACGAAAAAGTCGCGCTGATTACCGGCGCCGCCCAGGGCATTGGTCGCCGGGTTGCCGAGCGCATGGCGGCCGAGGGCGCGCAGTTGATCCTGGTGGATCGCTCCGAGCTGGTATTCGAGGTGCAGAAGGAGTTGGGGCAGCACAGCCAGGTGCTCGCCCTGACGGCCGATCTTGAGCAATACGAGGAATGCAGTCGGGTGATGCAAGCCGCCGTCGAGCGCTTTGGTCGCCTGGATGTACTGGTCAACAACGTCGGCGGCACGATCTGGGCCAAGCCTTTCGAACACTACGAAGCAGGGCAGATCGAAGCCGAAGTGCGTCGTTCGCTGTTCCCGACGCTGTGGTGCTGCCATGCCGCGCTGCCGTACATGCTTGAACAGGGCAGTGGCGCTATCGTCAACGTTTCGTCCGTCGCCACCCGTAGCGTCAATCGCGTGCCATACGGTGCGGCAAAGGGCGGGGTGAATGCGCTGACCGCTTGCCTGGCGTTCGAAACCGCCGGTCGTGGGATTCGCGTTAACGCCACCGCCCCCGGTGGGACCGACGCGCCGCCACGGGCCATACCGCGCAACGCCGCGGAGCAAAGTGCCGAAGAGAAGGTGTGGTATCAGCAGATCGTCGACCAGACCATCGACAGCAGTTTGATGAAACGCTACGGCACGCTGGATGAGCAGGCCGGCGCTATCCTGTTTCTGGCCAGCGACGAAGCGTCTTATATCACCGGCATGACCCTGCCCGTCGGCGGTGGCGACCAGGGCTGACAGGTATCAATTGCTAAAAGCGACGCTGAAACGCTCTGATGATTCTGAGCGTGGCGTCGCTTGTGTCCAGATTGTGTATCGCCTCTAGCGGATACCAGATGCAATCGAAGATTTCGTTTTGCGGCCGAGCCTCATCCGGGTTCAGCACCGAGGCCTCGTAGACGTGGTGC
>DQGF01000531.1:1315-4462 GCA_003525045.1 Pseudomonas sp.
TGAAGTTCGCGCATGGCCGCGTCGGCGATGGTTTCACCGCGCTCGACCTTACCGCCAGGCAACGTCCAGCGACACCTTGGCTTGCGCACCAGGAGAATATGCCGGTCCCGCTCACAAATGACTGTTGCGCGTATTTTCATGCGTTACTTTACCGCCAGATGTCATAAAACAGACATAAAAATGCAATATTCACGCCGGGGGCGGTTTGGCCGGTGCTTGAGTGGTTGGAGTGGCGGAGCGCATCGAAAGTGCAATCGATGTGTAATGGCGGTGCGACGTCTGGTCTGCACTTCGGCAGGGCTCGGGTGTAAGGTAATCAGATCAAGGGTGGCTGATCACTGCCGAAAAGGAGGTAACCATGAGTGTTCCGATGCTGAACAAGATGCACATGAACGGTTATGACGTACTCAGCGTAAACAACGGCCCGTGGCGGGTCTGTACCCAAGGTGACAGGCTCGGCGCTTTCGCCAGCAAGGAAGAGGCACTGGCCTTTGCGGCCTCTCTTCCCGGTTACAAACCCCGGGCAAAAAGGCCCGCCAGCAGCCAGAAGACTGATAAATAGTGTGCTTTAAGCCCCGGTTCGCCGGGGCTTGTCATTTCGATGGCGGGTTGTGCTCTTTCCGACTGATGGCCTTGGCCTTCACTTCTTCGGCATAGCCTGCCAATCGTTGTTCATCGCCCTGAAACAGGTCGCACAGCCTCAGCGCTGCCTGTGCATCCACGTCATTGCCGGCCTGGCGCAACTGGTCCGCGATGCGTAAAAGCTCTACCGCCGACCATCTCAGGTCCGAGGCGACGCTTTGCAGGTCACGCCGAAGTTCGTTTTCGGATTCGTTAAGCCACATAATGACCTCCTGATTATCTCCGCTACGAAATTTTAGTCCTATTTCGGCGCAGGAGCGTTATGTTCGTCTGATCCCGTAAAGAACCGCAATCATGCAAGCATCTACCTGGCAACTGCTGGAAGTGCGCGATGGCAAGCCGATCAAGCTCTGGACCGAGGGCGTGCCGGTCGAAAGCGAGGCCCGGCAGCAATTGATCAATACCGCGAAGATGCCGTTCATCTTCAGACACCTGGCGGTCATGCCCGATGTGCATCTGGGCAAAGGGTCCACCATCGGCAGTGTGATCCCCACCGTGGGCGCGATCATTCCGGCTGCCGTCGGGGTCGATATCGGTTGCGGCATGATTGCCGCGTGCACCACGCTGACAGCCACTGACTTGCCGGACAACCTGCACGCTCTGCGCAGCGCCATCGAAAAAGCCGTCCCCCACGGCCGAACCGTGAGCCGAGGTCGGCGCGACGAAGGATCGTGGCAAAGCGTTCCAAAGCAGGCGGATCAGGCCTGGTCGGCGCTGGACCAGCGCTTCAGGGCTATAACTGCCAAATACCCGAAACTGGCCAGCACCAACAACCGGCACCATTTGGGAACGCTGGGCAGCGGTAATCATTTCATCGAGGTCTGCCTGGACGAAGCCGACAGGGTCTGGTTCATGCTGCACAGCGGTTCGCGCGGCGTCGGTAACGCCATTGGTAATCTATTCATTCAATTGGCCCAGGCGGACATGCGTCAGCACTTGGCGAACCTGCCGGACCGCGACCTGGCTTATTTCGAAGAAGGCAGTCGGCATTTCGCGGACTACGTCGAAGCGGTGGACTGGGCCCAGGATTTCGCCCGGCAAAACCGCGCGTTGATGATGCAGGCCGTGATCGGGGCCACCCGGCAAGTGATTCGCAAACCGTTCGAGGTCGCGTTGGAGGCCGTCAACTGTCACCACAACTATGTGCAGAAAGAGCGGCATTTTGGCGAAAGTGTGTGGGTCACCCGCAAGGGCGCGGTGTCGGCGAAGAAAGGCGAGCTGGGGATCATTCCCGGCTCCATGGGGGCGAAAAGCTTCATCGTTCGCGGCCTGGGCAACGAACAATCGTTCTGCTCCTGCAGCCACGGTGCCGGGCGTACCATGAGCCGCACCAAAGCGAAAAACACCTTCACCGTCGACGATCAGATCCGCGCCACTGCCCATGTGGAATGCCGCAAGGATGCTTCAGTGATCGATGAAATTCCGATGGCCTATAAGGATATCGACAAGGTCATGCAGGCTCAGCGTGAATTGGTGGAAGTGTTGCACACCCTGCGTCAGGTGGTCTGCGTGAAAGGATGAGGATGAAAGGTGCTTCCTTCTGTCGGGAAAATAACGCGAATTTGCCAGTATGGTGTCGTACTGAAATAGCAAACTTTTGCGCTGTGACGAGGCCACTTCAAATGACGACTACCGATGATTTCAGATTTCACGCCCATGAGCTGATCGTCGATCTGGACGCGGCCACCACGGAAATGATGAAGCTCATTTCTGCTCATCAGATGAGCGGCCCGGAATGGGAGCGGGTCAGTCAATGGCAGCATGAGGCCTACGAACGGTGGATGACCTATCTGAACGCCAGGTCATACCCGGAATCAGGCGATACAAATGCCCCCCACTGAGTTCTGTTCAATGGATGGATGTCTGGTCAACGACGCGCTACATTGCGCCTTTTTCAGGAAAGGGAAGCGTCATGCGGATGTTGATCGGGGGCTTGGGGGTGGCGTTGCTGGCGGGCTGTTCGTTGCCCGCTTCTGTGGTGCCAGGTGAACCGAATGTCAGCAAATACAGCGACAAGGCACCAAAAATTTACGCTGCGTGCGTCCTTCCGGTTTGGCAGCGGGAGGTGCCCCACTCGACTCAAGCGGGGATTTCCAATGGCTACCGGATCACGGCACCGAGCATCATCACGGCCGACGAGATCGTCGATATCGTGAAATCCAAAGACGGCAGTCGCATATCGCTTTATCAAGGACCGCCCTGGGCTAAATCAGCGGCGTTGCGCCAGGCAGTGCGAGACTGTTTGTAGGATTCAGCCGGAGATTTCGCTGACCTGGATGAGTTTGTCGTTGCACCGAGCAGTGACCGGCCACTGCCCAATCGGGCGTGGCGCCTTCGAACAACGCGCAACGCCCGCGAATCTCGCGGCAATCAAAGATGAGCTCGCCTGGACCTGGGCAGCTGGGGCGCGGTGTACACCGAAGGTTGGGACCGTCAGGTCAAGTTGGTCAAACAGAAAGGCAAGAACCTGAAGACTCAGATCAACACCGTGTGGATTTACCCGCC
>DQGF01000531.1:4741-5475 GCA_003525045.1 Pseudomonas sp.
AAGACTCAGATCAACCCCGTGTGGATTTCCCCGCCGGCAGCCAACCGCTAAGCCGCGTTGGCCGCAGCGGATCCGATGATTCCTGTCGCCTGAGAAGTCGGCAGCGCTACTTCGAGAGCGCTGTTTGCCTAGAAAAATCCCGTCCAGGTTTTCCTGAGCGGGATTTTTTTTGCCTCTGAGGTGTTGCGAGCGTGAAATTTAACCTGTATTTTTTCATGAAATTATAAGTATAAAAATTCACGAGGCCAGCATGTTTCAACAATCCCTTTCTGGAAGCCTTTAGATGGACATGCAAGAAGAGATCTCGGCGCTGGCGATCCTGATTCAGGACCTGCGCAAACATAAAAAATACACGCTCAAGGAATTGGCGGACAAGATCGGTCGTTCCGTCGGCTTCCTCTCCCAAGTCGAGCGCGGTCTGTCACGGCCCACGGTGGCGGATTTGACCGCGATCAGCGAAACCCTCGGCGTGCCGACCACGTATTTCTACAGTTTGCCCAAACCCATGGCCTTGCCGTGGGTGACCCGTCCGGACGAGCGCCGCACCCTGTATTACGCCGACGGCATCACCGACATTCTGGTCTCGCCAAAAATGCGCGCGTCGTTCTCGATGCTCGAAAGCCAGCTGGAGCCCGGCGCCAGCAGCGGCGACCGACACATCAATGACAGCTCGGAGCAGGGCGGGTATGTCCTGGAGGGCGAGCTGACGTTGTGGCTGGCTGACGACGAGCCGG
>DQGF01000531.1:5758-6723 GCA_003525045.1 Pseudomonas sp.
GGCTGGCTGACGACGAGCCGGTCACCTTGCAGACCGGCGACAGTTTTCAGCTGGCCAGTCATGCCCATTGCCGCTACGGCAACCTCTCGGACCGACTCACCCGAGTGCTTTGGGTCTACACCTGATGAAACAAGGAACAACAACGATGGATGCTGTCTGCTCTGATCTGCTCGCCGAGGTTCGTACCTTCCGTCAGCGCTTCCCGGATGTTCGTTACGTGGACTTGATCTCCCTGGACATTCCCGGGCATTTCTACGGTAAGCGCTACCCGATCGAGATGCTGGAAAAGGTCGCTGCCGGCAGCGCCCTCAAACTGCCGCAGAACTGTGTCTTGCTGGGGACTCAAGGTGGACTGTTCAAGATCGGCGACTACTGTTTCAACGACGGCGATCCGGACGCTCCCCGTCGCCTGGTGCCCGGGACGCTCAAGCGGGTGAGCTGGGAACAACAAGCGCTGGGCCAGATGCTGATAACCTCGAGCGGTACTGAAAAGCCGATCGTCTTCGAGCCGCGCGAAGTGTTGGCGCAGGTGCTGGAGCGGCTCGGCCGCAAGGGGATTTTCCCCGTGGTCGCGTTCGAGCTGGAGTTCTATCTGTTCGATCGGCAATTACGCGATGGCTTGCCTCAATTCCCCCGGGATCCGCTGACCGACGATGCGGATGATCAGCCGAACATGCACATCGAACGGCTATCGAGATTTTCAGCGGTGCTCGATGAAATGGTCGAGACCGCACGGGCGCAAGGCATCGATGCCACGGTGATCACTGCCGAGCTGGGCCCTGGCCAATTCGAAATCAACTTCGGTCACCTCGATGACGGTCTGCGCGCCGCAGACTGGGCCGCCTTGTTCTGCCGCAGCACGCGGGGCGTGGCGCTCAAGCATGAGTATCGCGCCAGCTTCATGGCCAAACCCTACTTGCACCATCCGGGTAGCGGCATGCATGTTCACGTCAGTCTCTACGACG
>DQGF01000531.1:7099-8281 GCA_003525045.1 Pseudomonas sp.
GGTTGTCTTGAGGTGTTGCCCCATTGCATGCCGATCTTTGCCCCCAATCACAACGCCTTGCGCCGTTTGAGCGGCACGGTGAATGTCGCGACGCGAGCCAGTTGGGGCTATGAGGATCGTGACGCCTGCCTGCGTGTTCCCGAATCGGACGCGAGGAATCTGCGTATCGAACATCGCCTGGCTGGCGCCGACGCCAATCCTTACCTGGTGCTGGCGGCAATTCTGGTGGGGCTGGAACAAGGGCTGCTGGCCGGTCGTGAGCCGATTGCATCACTCAACGAAGATCGTGACAGCGGCATCGATTTCCCGTTGGAGATGCTGGAAGCGGTGCAATCGATGCAAGGCCATACGCCGTTGCGCGAGGGGTTGGGCGCGGAGTTCGTGGAGGTCTACTGCGAAAACAAGCGTCAGGATCATCTGGCTTTCATGCAGGACATCAGTGCCCGTGAGTATCGTTGGTTTTTGTAGGTCACCTTAAAAATAGTGTGGATATTTAAGGGCTTAGAAATATTAGTAACTGAATGGTGGGCCAAAATATCTTGTTACAACGCGAAATATTACGTAATATTCGCCCCGCGTTCACCACCACGGTTTATGCATTTTTAAGTCCCAGGCGTCCATCAGCTGCCTGGGATTTTTTTTTGCCCGAGATTCTGGGACCGCCGGGAGCATCGATGAATCGCTATGGCAGCTCCTCCCACTTGACGTGCGTAATTGCGGATTGTTCGGCGTGCTGACGGAGCGCTGCGTGATTTTGTTGCGCGTGGTTTGCTCCGTACAAAAGATCTACGCCAGCGTGCAGGCAGGCGTAGTACCAGGCATCTTCATCGGTCATGTGAGAATCAGGCTGGACAAAGATCTGTCGAATCGCGTTGAGGTGGTAGGTGATTTGAAAATGCCGAGTGCGCATCCGATTCTCCAGGTAGTGCGACTACGACATAGGTGGCGTAGTGCCAGTTCCTTTTCTTTTTCGGACTTCAGTGTGAGTACCCATGCTTCAGCGGAACTCAGCCCATCACCGGCACATTGACAGCCAGCGGCCCGCCAAGCTTTACGGCACGCTGCAACTGGCTGGCGATCAGGGTGTTCTTCAGCAGATACGCAATAGTCAGTTGAGACCCACTACCGCGAAATGATCCCATGATCGATCGCGTACTTGACCAGCGCCGCCGGTTTGTCGGG
>DQGF01000531.1:8456-10709 GCA_003525045.1 Pseudomonas sp.
AGAATGAAGAAATCCGCAGACAAGGAACGCGGGCAAACATAGTAGCGAATCTACGGTAAAGGAACGAGGAGTGCCTGCTACCGAGAGATGATCCCGTGATCAATCGCGTATTTGACCAGTGCCGCCGGTTTGTCGATGTTGAGTTTGCGCCGGATGCTCAGGCGGTGGGTTTCCACCGTGCGCACGCTGATGTCCAGCTCCCGGGCCATTTCCTTGTTGTTCAGCCCTTGGGCCATTTTGTACAACACCTGGCTCTCGCGGGGAGTCAGCTCGTTGTCGGTGCTTTTGTCGGCAATCAGCCGCTGGGCGATTTCGGCGCTGTAGAAGGATCCGCCACTGGCAATGGCTTCGATGGCGGCAATAATTTCCCGCGACGGTGAGTTCTTCAAGACGTAGCCGCTGGCACCGGCGCGGACGGATTCGCTGACGTATTCATGATTGTCGTACATGCTCAGCACCAGCACCTTGAGCGAGGGGTACCGGTTGCGCAGGACCCGGGTCAGTTCCAGTCCGTTCATGTCCTTGAGGCCGATGTCGACCAGCACCAGGTCTGGCTGGCAGCGTCCAACCATCTCGATCGCATCCGCGCCGTTCTCGGCTTCACCGACCACTTCCAGCGGCGCCATGACCGCCAGCAAGGCTTTGATGCCGTCGCGGACCAGGGAGTGATCGTCGACCAGGGCGACGCGGATCGGGTAGGGCAGGTTCATCGCGGTTATTCACTCTTGTTGTCAGGGGGCGCATCAGTGTTTCGTGCCGGGCATTTTCATCGGCAGCAGCACGTCGAGTTCGCTTCTTCCGGGCATCGATACCAGGGTGAACTGGCCGCCAAAATGCTCGACACGTTCGCGGATATTACGCAGGCCGATGCCCGCGTGACGACGTTCGACCTGGGCGACGTTGAAGCCGATACCATCATCGACCACCGTCAGTCGTACGCAATCCTCTGAGCCGTGCAGGGTAATGGAGACGTTTCTGGCCTGGGCGTGGCGTTCGATGTTGGTCAGGCCTTCCTGGACGATGCGAAACAGCGAGACCGCGGCCCCATCGACCAAATCACAGTCGAATTCATTGTCGTCGTAAGTCACCATCAGGCCGCTGCGCTGCTCGAATTCGGCGGCGAGCTGGCCGATCGCCGCCGGCAGGCCCAAGGTGTCGAGCAAGGACGAGCGCAGGTCGTGAGAAAGACTGCGAACCTCGCCGATTGCATCCCCCAAGCGTTCTGTGGCTTCTCTTAAAATACCCAGGCCCTTGTCTTGCCCTTGGCCGTTTTCCAGCACATGGCTGGCCAGTTCGAACTGGAACTTGATGGAGACGAGCACTTGGCTGATGCCGTCGTGCAGCTCACGGGAAACCCGTGATCGTTCTTCTTCCTGCAAGCTGACGATCCGCTGGGTCAGGCGCTGCAGCTTTTTGTCGGCCAGACGGTGCTCGCTGACGTTCAGGGTCATGCCGCTGGCGAACACGAACAGCACCGCCACCAGGGCCACTGCGGCAATCGCCAGCATGGTTTTGCGGATACCCATGGCCACTTCGTCACGGGCCTGCTGGGTGGCGCGTTCGACGTCCTCAAGGTAGATGCCAGTGCCGAGCATCCAGCCCCAACGATCCAGCATCACCACATAGGCGAGCTTATCGGTCACCTGGCCGGAGGAGGGTTTGTTCCAGGCGTAGCGTTGGAAGCCTTCGCCCGATTGCGCACTTTTCAGCAACGCCTGGATCACCGGCAGGCCGTGGGGGTCTTTCATGTCCCACAAATCCTTGCCCACCAGGTCCGACTGCCGTGCGTGCATCAGGCTGCGACCCTCACGGTCGTAGACGAAGAAATAGCCGTTGATGCCGAAGCTGAGCTTGCGCAGCTCTTCCAGCACCTGTTGCTGGGCGTGGGCGTCACCATGGCCGTCGTCGTACAGCGGGGCGATCAGGCTCTGCGCCATTTCGACGTAGTTTTTCAGCTCGGCGCGCTTGCTGGCCAGAATGCTGTCTTCGATCAGCTGCGCCTGTTGATCGCCCAGCTGGCGGTTCAGAGAAATCACCAGCGCGCAGATGACGGCAATCGCCAGTACCAGCGGCAGAATTCCGAGCGCGACGATTTTGTGTTTGAGCTGCATCTGTGCTCCTGACCGGACCGAGGGCGGCGATGGCCCGGCATCATATGCCAAAGATATGCGCGTCCAGTAGCGGTGCTGGACGCAATGACCTGCTGTTGCGATGTCAGTCAGTTGAAATGCAAAACCCTGTGGGAGCGAGCCT
>DQGF01000281.1:0-7193 GCA_003525045.1 Pseudomonas sp.
CGTGCCAGTGGGGTTGCTTGCGGTCACAGTGGACCCGCTCAAGGTCAACTCACTCAGGTTTGCCGCGAGGACGCCGGTTGTAGCACCGGTAATATTGCTGCCGGTAACCGTTGCTTTTGAGCCAGTCGGGCTGGGTGAGCTCCCGGTATAACCAAGAGAAAGGCCTGTTCTGCTTGAGGTGATGGTGCTGCCGGTGATGGTTGCGCGACTGTCCACCAGCTCGACCCCGGTGCTGATATCCGTCGCTGTCGTCGTCGAACCGTTAAGCGTCAGTGAGGAACCGGGCTCAACCCGTATCTGGTTGGTCGTTGCGCCATTGGCCGTCAGATTGGCGTTGTTTATGACTTGATAGTTATCGACCACAGCACTGCCATCGATCACCGTGTCGGCGACAATGATTCTTGCAAACGAGTGAGTGCGATCGAGGCCATCGGCCGTGGCCCCGATCCACTTGAGGGAGACCGAAAGAGGGTGTAAAGCAAAATTCCGTTTAGCGTTCATCAGGCACCGAAAAAGTCATTAAACATTTAACTCGCCAAACCCTGAAGTTCGGCCCTTGTATACAAGGGCGACGAGGCTAGTTAGAAAACCCAGAGGCGTCTGTAGGACTAATCCCAAACATTAAAGTAAAGAATCAACGGCTGCCGCAGAGAGGGAACTCCCTTCCTGCGGCATCTAGCCGCGCAGATCAGGTTCTTGGTGGTCGGGTCAGTTTGCAGTGAGCGTTACCTGATCCCGCTGGGTACTCCTCGAACACGCCGATGTACACCGCGGCCAAGTCAGACCACACAGGTGTCCCACGAACAGTGATGGAATACTGCACTTTGCCAATGCCGGCTGAGGAAATGGGTGGCCGATAGGTGGGCATCAAGCATCTATCATTAGGGATGAACCAGTCGATACCATCTCGTTCTTGATCTGAAGTGACTTCAATTTGCTCGTCGTGATCGGTATCCGGTAATTCTGTGACGTTGTCCACTGCATAACTTTGCCATTGGAGTGTGACCTCTACTCCGTCTGTCAAGTATGGCGACGTTGGAATGTGCACGTAGAAGCCCCAGTTCCCACTTTCTTTTTCACGCAGATGAGTACAGTTGATTACTGCACCCGGGAATGTAGGTTCAGGCAGATCGACTGTTTCAAGGACAACGTTGATCGTGGTGCGGCCCGATTCCTGAGGATTATTAAAGCCCGGGCGTGTCAGGGTGTAATACATCGGCAGGTCATCCATGACCAGGGTGCGCTCGATATCGACCCACGGAATAACCATTGGGATTTCCTTGCCGGGCGCATCACCCGTCTGGATGACATAGGGTGCTGAGCTGACAGCCCTGCCGTTGTACCAAAGCGTCAAAATGTCGCCTACCACTGGGGCGGGAGTATCGAACAGTTTTATATGTCCTGTCGCAGGATTCCCGATATCGTCCGGGGTCAGTTCACTATCGCTGCCTTCGGAACTCTCGAACCGGATCAGTTCCAGATCAGGATTGATCGGCTCAGGATTTGGGTTCTCCGGCCCGGCGACTGCGAAGTCCGTATTGACGATGATTTTATTTGGCGAAGCAGTTGGGTAATCACCTCTGAATACGGTGTAGTCCACATCCACAGGCTGTACGTTTGTGCCCGAAGTAAAATCGTATTCTTCCCCCATATGGGACCACGGAATGTTAATCTTCAGCGGGAACGGAAGATGAGCGCTAACCGACGTTCGGGCCAAAGTCTTCGTGCCCCACAAGATCACTATCCCGTCATCCCTGTCCCAGCCTGTGTACGGCTCGATATGGACTGTGGTGGGCAGTGCAGCATCGGCCCGATCGATCAGGCCATCGTCCGCCAGCGGAACCGTACAAGGCTGCAATACCGAAGGAAGTACTCCAAGAGCAACCTGGACACTTTTTGGTAACGACATTTCACTACGATTACCTGCCTTGTCGAACAAGAAGTACACGACATACTGAGTTCTAGACCCTATATCAGTTACAAACTTCTTGGGTATCAGGATTTCCCTGCTCGTGGGCAACAGGTCATAAAACGCCACCAGGTCGGGAAAGTCCGCTTCGTCCTCAGGTAGGGTTGCCATCCAGCCGACGGCAACTCTCACGAATTCTTTTTTATCCTCGATGAAATCCGGGATAACACACTTGACGCCGTCATCACGCGTTAAAACAGCGTCAGTGATCAAGGGTTCAACAACATCGATGGTGACGGGTGCTCCCGGCCTGACCGGCCCTGTTCTGTCGATGGTGATCGGCGCATTAGCTTCTCGTTCGCCTCCGTTCCAGCCCGCGACGCGATATCCGAATTGGAACGTACCTTCAAAACTCTGGAAAATTTCGAGTGGGATCTCCCTCTCCAGCGGGAAAGCACTGGGGGGTACGGTGCTAGGAAACTCTTCCGGGAGGCCAATAGGCACAGGGAGAGGTAAACCCGAATGCCAATACTGCAGAATAAGTGTGTCCGGGATCACCGGAATTTCCGTGCGATCCGACCACAATGGAATTTCGACCTTCAAAGGAGCGTGGATTTTGTCAATGGGCATCAAACCGTCTGCATCGCCGGGGATTGCGTCCACGATAGTTGCCCCGACCAGCGGATCAGCAGCTTTATTGAATTTTTTCCGATATCTATCGCGTACCTGTTCGGCAGTCAGGTGTTGCTCTTTGAAAGAACTTGCCATCGTTATATCTCCGCAACCGTTAGAATTAAGCCATGAACTTTTTCATGGATTTAAAAACATGTTTTGGCAGTTCGACTCATGGCTCAGAAACTACGTAGATGCCGCTGTCGCGCTGCTGGGCCGTAATAGCCTGAGCGAATTAAGCACCGCTTTTTAGAAACGCGATACTGTCAACATTGACAGGTGGAGTTCTATACAGGGTATTTGTCAGGTGTGAAATTTGATGACCAGTGAGCCTGATAGCCAGGCATGTCACTGGGGAATTGCAGGGCGTTCGCTCTTTCAACATCGCCCGCGAGCGATTGTTTAAAACCGTTCAAGGTTATTTCACGAAAGCTACAAGACCTTGCGTCGTTGCCTACGGTTACGCCAGAATCCGCCGGCTTGTGCGCCCTGGGGTCGCCCGGTAACTTGATTCGCGTCACTGCTCATCAGTGATCGGGTTTAGCAGCCCGGGGTTATAAGTAAGGTGCACAAGCTCTTGTCAGTCAGGCATTCCCATGCCTGCACTTGATGGTGGTTGTGCGCAGGGCGCCTTCGGGCGCGCCGGCTTTGCTAGCTTCCCCGGTCTGCTAACCTGCGTACAGCTGCCTCCCTCTCGTTTAGCAGCAGGAGGGTTGGCACCCAATGAGGGAAGCCAGCTTATGTTCAAGGTCACACCCAATCCGCCGGACACCGATCCGGTATCCCCGTACGAACTCGATCCAAACAAACTCAACGAGGCCGCCGAGCGCGCCCTCAACTTTCACTTCCCCTCGACTGCCGACATCAAAGCCACCCCGCGCACACCCAGCACGCTGTTTACCGTCGACCCGCAAGCCACGACGGAAACCCTGATGGTTTATCTGGTCGAGACACTGGCCTCGGTCGATGTGATGGTCCACCAGTTGGTGGATCATCTGGAGGGGGAATCGCGTTATGCCCTGCTGGGCATTTCCAACAGCATCATGGTGGCGGAGATCACGGCGAACCGGGTGCTGGATCAAGTCGACCCGCCTGAGTAGTCGCGGTTGTCTGCGGCGAGGGAGCTTGCTCCCTCGCCGCATTGACCTCTTTGACAAAAGGGATGAGTCAGGCCTCGCGCGCGGCCATCCGCCAGACCCGCGCAATATCACTCGCCCGATCACGCAACAAGCGTGGCGCTTCGCTGCAGGCTTGCGCCAATGTAATTGGCCCGCTCGCCAGGGCAAATGCGGCGTCGATGCCATGCGCATACAGTTGCTGATACCCCTCCCCCAACGTGCCGGCGATGACGATGACCGGCACGCCCTGTTGTCGAGCGATACGCGCCACGCCAAACGGCGTCTTGCCGCGCAGGGTCTGCGCATCGAAACGACCCTCGCCGGTGATCACCAGGTCGGCACCGGCCACTGCTTCGGCCAGCCCTACCAGTTCGGCGACCACTTCAACTCCGGCCTGGAACTGCGCGTTGAGAAATGCCTTGGCCGCAAACCCCAGGCCACCTGCCGCACCGCTGCCCGGTTCGTCGCGTACGTCTTTGTTCAGGGCTCGCGCGCAGAGCTCGGCAAAGTGCCCGAGGGCGTGATCCAGTTGCTGGACCTGCCCGGGCGTGGCGCCTTTTTGCGGGCCGAAAATGGCAGAGGCACCGTGGGGTCCGCACAGCGGATTGTTGACGTCGGCGGCGATGTCGAAGCGCACCTTGGCCAGACGTGGATCGATCTCGCTCAGGTCGATGCGGGCCAGTTGCTGGAGCGCCAAGCCGCCGGGTCCGAGTGCCTTGCCCTGTGCGTCGAGCAGCTTCACCCCCAAGGCCTGCATCGCTCCGGCGCCGCCGTCATTGGTCGCACTGCCGCCAATCGCCAGGATCACCCGCTGCGCTCCTGCGTCCAGTGCCGCGCGGATCAATTCACCGGTGCCGAAGGTGCTGCTGATGCACGCATCGCGCTGGCCCACCGGCACCAACTGCAATCCGCTGGCTTCGGCCATTTCGATGATTGCGGTGTGGCTGTGGGGCAGCCAGCCCCAGGCGGCATTGACCGTTGTGCCCAGTGGCCCGCGAACATCAACGTGGCGCAATTGCCCGTTGCACGCTGCCAGGACTGACTCGACCGTGCCCTCCCCGCCGTCGGCCATCGGGCATTTGACCAGCTGAGCATCGGGCCAGACATCCGCCAGCCCGAGGGCAATGGCGTCGGCAACGCCTTGAGCGCTGAGGCTGTCCTTGAACGAGTCGGGGGCGATGACGATTTTCATGGGAGATCTCCGGTTGCAATGCCTTCATGCTGCCAGCAGGCACCAACAATAACGCCGGTCCGCTGCACAAGCGGCACTGAGGATTATTGGTCATTTTCACAAAAACCTGTGGCCGAGGCTGCTCGCCATAGAGATCTGACAGGCGACATCGATGTTGAATGTGCCGCCGCCTTCGCGAGCAGGCTCGCTCCCACATTGGATCGGAGGTGTCCCTACAATCGCTCAAACTGAACTGCCCGCCCCCGCATCAGTCGCATGCATAGGTAGCCCTGAATCAGAGGAGTGAACGTGAGCAGTGATTCCAAGCCGCAGGCTGATGAATCGCCGTTGGCCACCCCACCGGCGATTCATCGGCTGAGGGTTCTCACCGTCAACACCCACAAGGGTTTTACCGCGCTCAACCGGCGCTTCATCCTCCCGGAACTGCGTGAAGCAGTGCGCAGTACCTCGGCGGACCTGGTGTTCCTGCAGGAAGTCGTCGGCGAACACGAGCGTCATTCCTCTCGGTTCAACAACTGGCCGCAAACCTCGCAATACGAGTTCCTCGCCGACAGCATGTGGAGCGACTTCGCCTACGGCCGCAACGCGGTTTACCCCGACGGTCACCACGGCAATGCCCTGCTGTCGAANNAGCAGGCTCGCTCCCACAGTGTTCCGTGGTCGAGCACAGATTTTTTTGTGCGACGCAGCCCCCCCTGTGGGAGCGAGCCTGCTCGCGAAGGCGTACTTGAGATCGCCATCGCCGACAAGCCGTGCTCCTTGTCAGGTGTCATCCTCCAGGCACGTCGCTCTGTGGCAATAGCTGAACACCCAGGTAAAGCGCCAGCATCCCGTCCAGTTTCAATGGATCAACCCCGCTGAGTTCGGCAATGCGTTCCATGCGATACCGCAGGCTGTTGCGGTGGATGCCCAGTGCATCGGCGCAGGCCTGGCTCTGGCCGTCGTGGTCGCACCAGCTGCGCAAGGTCGCCAGCAGTTGGCCGTTGCCGTCCCTGGCGATGACTTTGTGCAACGGTGTGAGCAACTCATCCAGGGCATCATCGTCGCGATGACGCCAGAGCATCACCGGCAACCGATATCGGGTCAGGGTCAGCAACCGGGAACGGGGCAAGACGTCGCGTCCGTAGGCCAGCAAGTCTGCGACCCGGCGATAGCAGCGGCGCAATCCCGCCAGCCCGTCGGCCTTCCCGCCCACGGCAATGCGCAGGATGTTCCAGCCCAGGCCGTCGAGTTTTTCCAGCAGCCGTTCATTCTCGATCGTCTGGCTGGCCGGTCGGCACCACAGCAGGGAAGACTTGGCCGAACTCATGCACCAACTGTCCGGATAGCGCGAGGTCAGCCAGGCACCGAGCGCCTCGACGCTGTGCCCCGGCCCCTGTTCCATCCCCAGCTCAAACAGATACGGCACCCGGCTCATCTGCGGCTTGAGCCCCAGTTGCTGTGCTTCGTCGATCAGCCGCGGCGAATCCCCGGCCTCGCTGAGCAACAACGCCAGCAGGTCATCGCAACGCTGGCGCCGCCATTGCTGCTCGGCCTGTTGATTGCGTTGGGCGACCAGCATCTCGGCGGTCATGCGTACCAGCTCGGCATAGGTACGCAATTGCGCCGGTTCGCCGGTGATGCCGAGCACGCCAATCAGGCGCTGATCGAGCAACAGCGGCAGGTTGATCCCCGGCTGCACGCCTTTGAGATGGATCGCGGTCTGGGCGTCGATCTCCACCACCCGAGCGTTGGCCAGCACCAGCTGCGCGCCTTCATGGCGGGTGTTGACCCGCTCCGGTTCGCCGCTGCCGAGGATCAGCCCCTGACTGTCCATGACGTTGACGTTGTACGGCAGGATGGCCATCGCCCGGTCGACGATGTCCTGGGCCAGGTCGTGATCGAGTTCGAACATAGCGGGGATCCTTGAAAGCGGGATGGGGCTGGCCGAGATTCACTCGGCGATCAACGTTACCCTCGCTTCGCAAAAAATCATAATAAAGAGAGCGCCCCGCCCCCTTCGTGCCTGGCACCAATCCCCTGTGGGAGCGAGCCTGCTCGCGAATACGNNCGGCAATGCCCTGCTGTCGAAATACCCGATCCGCGAATACCGCAACCTCGACGTCTCGATCACCGGCCCCGAACGCCGCGGCCTGCTGCATTGTGTGCTGGATGTCCCGGGTCACGTCGAGGTCCACGCGATTTGCGTGCACCTGAGCCTGTTGGAAAGTCATCGCCAGTTGCAGCTTCAGCTGTTGTGCCAATTGCTCGAATCCCTGCCTGACGAGGCACCGGTGATCATCGCCGGCGACTTCAACGACTG
>DQGF01000281.1:7565-7829 GCA_003525045.1 Pseudomonas sp.
TTCGAACGCCATCATGGCCGGCCCGCGAAGACGTACCCGGCGCGGTTCCCACTGCTGCGTCTGGACCGGATTTACCTGCGTAATGCCAGCAGTCATGACCCGCGGATCCTGGGCACCAAGCCGTGGACGCACCTGTCGGATCATTTGCCGTTGGCGGTGGAAGTGCATTTCTGATGGCCCGCACTTATCTGAGCTACCTGTCATTTGTGACAGTAGTCGCGCTGTAAATCTATTGCTACGGTGCTGCGTCCGTATCGGCTTTCC
>DQGF01000281.1:8152-9378 GCA_003525045.1 Pseudomonas sp.
GCGGCCCCGGGAGCCACTGTAGCCGTCGTTGCCGAAGGTTTTTCGATACGGGTAATCGCCCTCCCGATGCTGTCTCGCAACCCGCGCTGCCGAATGCGTCCTTGCCTATGTGACGAATGAGATCACCGGGGCCGTCAGCCAGGGCAACGGCATCGACGATTTCAGCATGACCGGCGGCACCCTTCAGTCCCTCGCTCAGGGGGACAGCCGCGACACCTTCCTGATGACCGGCGGCACCATCGTCGGTGCATTCGAGGATGGTGACACGGCAAAAATGACCGGGGGCAGCATCGGCCGGGTCGACATGAAACTCGATAACAATCTGTTCGATCTCTCCGGCGGGCAGATACTGGGCAACCTGGTGACCGGGTTCGGCACCGACACGATTATCGTCTCCGGCGGACGGATTGGTGGCAACGTCTCTGTCAGCGGTGGTAACGACAGCATCACGGTGACGGGGGGCGAGATCGTCGGCGAGATACGCGCCAGTGCCGGCGATGACACGTTGCTCTGGGACGGCGGCGGCATCATGCGCAAGGCCATCCTCATGGGTGACGACAATGACCGCGCAACCTTGCGCAATCTCGGTGAAAGCACCCTCGCCCTCACCCCGGCCATCGATGGCGGTAACGGCAATGACCTGCTGATCTTCGACCAGACCACCTCGGCAGGCAGCGATCGTTACATCAACTTCGAAACGGTTAACCTGAACAACGGCTCACGCTTCGATCTGGACGGCACTTTTCGGCTGGGGGACAACGTCAGCGGTACCGGCGTGTTCACTATCGACGGCAGCAGCACACTGACCTCGGCCCAAGGCAGCATCACGCCTTTCACCGCTGGCCAGCGTGCAACCTTGAACAACGCTGGGGTGATCGACTTGAGCAGCGGCAATACCCGCACCGCCGACACCCTGACGGTTCAGGGCAATTACGCGGGCAACGGCGGTCGACTGTTTTTACAAAGTGCGCTGGGTGATGACAGTTCCCCCAGCGACAAACTGGTGGTCAGCGACGGGACGTTGACGGGCAATACCCTGATTTCTGTCACTAACCTCGGTGGCGCAGGTGCCCTGACGCGCCAGAACGGCATCCAGTTAGTGCAGGCCCAAGGCACTGCCATCAGCAGCAACGATGCTTTTGCACTCAAGGGCCAGGTTTCGGCCGGTGCTTTTGATTACCGTCTGTTCAAAGGCGGCCTTACCGGCGGGAGTGAAAACAGTTGGT
>DQGF01000281.1:9657-12837 GCA_003525045.1 Pseudomonas sp.
CAAAGGCGGCGTTACCGCCGGGAGTGAAAACAGTTGGTACCTGCGTTCGGCCGTTGTCGCGCCAGCGGTGACGACCATTCCCAATCCTGATCCGGGCTTGCCGCCCATCATGGTTCCAGTGGTTGCCACACCGGTAGCGGCCCTCGCCCCGGTCGGTGGCCCCGAGCTGCCGGCGTTACCAGCCGCCGTGCCAGGTGCCGCTCCGATTGCCCTTTACCGTCCGGAAGTCCCGACCTGGTCCGTGTTGCCGCCGGCGGCTGCGCAATTGACCCTGGCGGCTTTAGGCACTTTCCATGATCGCCAGGGCGATCAGCGCCTGCTCACTGAAACCGGTGCCTTGGGCGCTGGCTGGGGCCGGGTCTATGGCAAGAACTTCGACCAGACCTGGGCCGGCACCGTGACGCCACGGCTTGACGGTTCGCTCAACGGTTTTCAGGTCGGCAATGACCTGTTCGGTTCGCAACTGGCGGGAGGGCAAACCTGGCGCACTGGTTTCTTCGTTGGCCACAACCGCCTGAAGGGCGATGTCGACGGTTTCAACCAGGGCTTCGAAGGCAAGCGCGCCGGCAAGGTCGAGCTGGAGGGTGACAGCCTTGGCCTGTACTGGACGCTGACCGATCCCGATGGCGGTTACCTCGACACGGTGGCCATGTACAGCTGGCTCGACGGTGACAATCATTCCGAACGGGGCCTCGCCATCGACAACGAGGGCCATGTCCTGACCCTCTCGGCGGAGGCCGGTTACCCGTTTCCGGTAGCGGCAAACTGGGTGGTGGAACCTCAGGCGCAGGTGATCCACCAGAAAGTCTCCCTCGACAGTCAGGATGACGGCATTTCGCGCGTATCGTTCGACTCCGACAGCGCCTGGACCGGTCGCCTCGGAGCGCGACTCAAGGGTCGCTACACGGTCAGCGGCCAGCCACTGGAACCTTACCTGCGCGCCAACCTGTGGCACACATTCTCCGGAACCGACAGGGTCACGTTTGACCACTCCGATCACATCGAGACGCAGCAGAAGTCCACACAGGCCGACGTCGGCGTCGGCTTGATACTGAGTCTTGCGCCGTCGGTCAGTGTCTATGCCAGTGCCGATTACAGCAGCAATATCGACAGCAACCAGCAACGCGCCATGTCCGGCAATCTGGGCGTCAGATTTAGTTGGTAATGCGTATGCGAAGGCTTTAGCCCGCGTCTTTTTTGACGATCTGACGGACAAACAACAGGTTAGAGATGCGCCAAAAATCAGTCATTTAAACTCGCTAAAATACCAATACCGCTTATCGGCCAATTTCTTGACGCAATGTCAACGGTCTTCTTAGCTACACCTTACTACCCCCGGAACCATACCAGGGGCAAACCTCCAGACACCCGCGACAACGGGCGGCCAGAGGTTTGCCCAACCCATTCGGTCGCCCCTCATTCGGGTAGGAGAGAGACGCCAAAGCGAGATAAGGCATGCTATTGCAAGGATGACTTCCATGAAAAATTCACTTACCCCACTAGAGATCAAAGTCACGTTGTGCACTGTCTCGAGTTCTCTCCTGCTGTGCTCATCCATGGAAGTCCAAGCCTCGCCTGCCGAGCAAGCAACCAGCCCCTGGTATGGCCAGGCGCTTCCAACCCTCACCTTGCCCGCCTCCGCTTCAACGTATTACGGCCGCTTCAGTCCCCAACCTGACGTGCGCAGTTCAAGCCTCACTATCGAAGACGCCGAGCCTTCGGCCTGGGATCAGCTCTACGGACAGGCTTCGCGGCAGGCACAAACCGATTATCAGGCCCAGGGCTTTACTGTCCCGGTCGCCAACGACTTCAAAGGCCCGGCGATCCTCACCGTACAAAGTGGCAGCGGCCATACCCAGCGGGTCGGACTGATTGGCGGCACGAGCCAGTTCCAGGGCAATAGCAACGGTTTGCTGACCAGTCGCGCCCTTGCCGATCCCCACACCGACACCCTCAACCTGCAAGGAGAGAGCCTCGGTGCCTACTGGAGTCTGACCGGCCCGCAAGGCTGGCACGTGGACTTGAGCGCCAGTGGCGGCCGGGTCAACGGCTACAGCCGCAACAGCCAGGGCGCCCTGCAAGTGACCGAAGGCAGCGCGGTGACGCTGTCGGTGGAAGGTGGTTTCCCGATTGGTGTGAGCGAAAACTGGGTGGTTGAACCCCAGGCGCAGTTGATCAATCAACGGATCACCCTGGACAACCCAAACGGGGACTCAAGAGACCCGTCGTCCAGCGACCTGACGTCGTGGAGCGGCCGGGTCGGTGCAAGGTTGAAAGGTAATTACGACATCAATGGCCTGCCCGTCGAACCTTATGTGCGGACCAACTTGTGGCACACGGTGTACACCGGCAATACGGTGACCCTTGATCAAGTCGACAAGATCAGCAGCAGTCGTTATTCATCGACGGTCGAAGTGGGTTTGGGGCTGGTGGCCAGAGTGACGCCCGCGGTGAGTTTGTACGTCAGCGCCGATTACAGCAGTGATGTGGATGACAATGATTTGAATGGGTTGATTGGGAGTCTGGGGGTGCGGATGCGTTGGTGAGTGTTTGTCTTCTAGAAGTGCGTCGTTTGGTCGGGCGCCTTCGCGAGCAAGCCCGCTCCCACATTAGATCTCCTGTGAACACAAAATGTGTGCATGGCGCAGATCAAATGTGGGAGCGGGCTTGCTCGCGAAGGGAGCGACACGGTGTTAGATCAACCCTCCGGCCGCAACATCAACACCGCCAACGGCGGCAAATTCAACACCAGCGACAACGCCTGCCCATGGCTCGCCTCTTCCTCGGTAAACGCCCCGCCGCTATTGCCGTAATTGGAACCGGCATAAGTCGCCGCATCACTGTTGATCACCTCGGTCCAGCGCCCGGCAAACGGCACGCCAATGCGATAAGCCTCACGCGGCACCGGCGTGAAGTTCGCCACCACCAGCACCGGCCGCCCGTCCTTGCTCCAGCGCAGGAAGGCATAAACGCTGTTGACCGCATCATCACCGATCAACCACTGGAAACCCTGCGGCGCGTCGTCCTGATCGTGCAGTGCCGGCTCTTCGCGGTACAGCCGATTGAGATCACCGACCAGTTTCTGCACACCTTTGTGTTCCGAGTACTGCAGCAGGTACCAATCGAGTTGCTGGTCATGGTTCCACTCGCGCCACTGGCCGAACTCGCAGCCCATGAACA
>DQGF01000096.1:0-1432 GCA_003525045.1 Pseudomonas sp.
GGTCTGTGCACGCGAAATTGGCGAGCACGCTAACAAGGCAGGAAAGGGATAGATGTAGGATTGGTCTTTAAATCCGGAAGGAAGCTTCGCTATCGAAGATCAGCCTCTCAATGAACGACAAAATACCCCAGCACAAAAAAGCCGACATCGCTGTCGGCTTTTTTGTGGATCACTGCTTCGATGGCTCATCCGGTTTTGGCGCCGGGTCATCAAACAGATTCAAACGCTCGCGAAGCTCATGCGCCGGCAATGGCTCTTTATCGGCCGGCAACGCATTCGGGTCGACGGGCGTGGTCGGCACTTCACCTGGGGCGCCCTGCCCTTGCGTCGACTCCGGCGCCGGAGCGCCACTTTGCGCACCTTCGATGGCTGCCTGGGCCCTCTTCGTCAGCACGACGATGTCGATACGGCGGTTGACCGGGTTGAGCGGGTTATCCCGATCAAACAGAACCGACGATGCATAACCGACGACTCGCGCCACTTGCGACTCTGGGTAACTACCGGCCAACAACGCACGGCGAGCGGCGTTGGCTCGGTTGGCCGACAGTTCCCAGTTACCAAAATCACCGGCGCCGGTGTACGGCTTGGCATCGGTGTGGCCGCTGATGCTGATCTTGTTCGGCACCGCTTTGATGGTGTCGGCCATGGCCAGCAAAATGTCTTCGAAATAGGGTTTCAGACGAGCGCTGCCTGAGTCAAACATCGGCCGGTTTTCCGCGTCCATGATCTGGATGCGCAAACCATTCGGGGTGATCTCGAACCGGATCTGGTCCTTGAATTTCTGCAGTTGAGGATTTTCATCAACCTTGCTCTGCAATTCTTCCATCAGCAGTTCCAGCCGTTCCTTCTCGACCTGCTCGGCCATGCCTTGGGCCTGTTCGGTACCGATGGTCACTTTATCCGGCTGTGGCTGGGATTTCTCCTCGGGATTGAGCGTGTTTTCCGGTGCCAGGGTCGGTGACCCACCCAAGTCGATGATGTAGGGGGTGCCACTTTCGGTAAAGCCGACCGGGTCCTTGAAGTAACCGGCGATGGCGATTTTCTGCTCAGGCGTTGCGTTGGACAGCAGCCACAGCACCAGGAAGAACGCCATCATCGCCGTCGCGAAGTCGGCGAAGGCGATTTTCCAGGAGCCCCCGTGATGGCCGCCGGCGATGCGCTTGACGCGCTTGATGATGATCGGCTGGTTATTTTCCATCACTTAGCGACCGCGAACCGCTTGTTCCAGCTCAGCGAAGCTGGGACGGTGCGCCGGGTACAGCACCTTGCGGCCGAACTCCACCGCCAGCGATGGCGGCATGCCGGAAGCGGAAGCGACCAGCGAGGCCTTGATGGCTTCGTAGACGTTCAGTTCTTCCTTGGCATCGTGTGCCAGGGAGTGAGCCAGCGGGCCGAAAAAACCGTAGGCCGCGAGAATACCGAAGAAGGTACC
>DQGF01000096.1:1722-2605 GCA_003525045.1 Pseudomonas sp.
CCGAAGAAGGTACCGACCAGTGCCGCACCGACGTGCAAGCCGATGGATTTCTGATCGCCGTCACCCAGGGATGCCATGGTCACCACGATACCCAATACCGCCGCGACGATACCGAAGCCGGGCATGGCGTCGGCGATGCCGTTCACTGCGTGGGAGGGGTGATCCAGGTCTTCCTTGAGGCTGTACAGTTCCATGTCGAACAGGCCTTCAAGTTCATGGGGAGCCATGTTGCCGGAGGACATGATGCGCAGGTAATCACAGATGTACGCTGTCATGCGTTCATCTTTGAGAACCGCCGGGTACTTGGCGAAGATGGGGCTCGCGGCGGCATCTTCGATGTCGCCTTCGATGGCCATCATGCCTTCGCGGCGGCTCTTGTTGAGGATCTCGTAGATCAGGCCCAGCACCTCAAGGTAGAAGGTGTGGGTGAAGCGCGAGCTGAACATGCCCAAGGACTTCTTGAACACGTGCATCGTCATGTAACCGGGGTTGGCCTGCAGGAATGCACCGAGGGCCGCACCACCGATAATCATCACCTCGAATGGCTGGATCAGGGCGGCAATTTTGCCGTGGGACAGCACGTAGCCGCCGAGCACACTCGCGAATACGACGATGATGCCGATTATTTTAGCCATAGGTTGGGGAGCACTTACTGAGTCGGGTTCAAGGTCATATTCGGAAGTTGAAAAATCTCTTCTTCTCCTTATCGGCAAAACTGCGCCAGACTATAGCCCGTTCAGGCGAAAAGCCAATTTGGCCCGCTCCGGGCATAGGTAATGCAGACGATGATCGCGTCCATTTATGGCTAACGAAACGAACGCTACAACGACAGAACCGAGCACACTCGACGGCTGGGTCAAGCTGCTCGATGGCGTGCGCCTGC
>DQGF01000096.1:2900-10651 GCA_003525045.1 Pseudomonas sp.
ATGGCGTGCGCCTGCCCGTTCCGCAAGCCAGTCATGAGCGGGTGTGCAAGGCCATCCGCGACAACCGCAGTTCGCTGCGCGATATCGCCGAACTGATGCAAGAAAGCCCCGCCTTGGCCCTGAGCGTGATTCGCGAAGCCAACCGGCATGCCCATGGCAGCATGACCACACCCGCTGAAAACCTTGAAGGTGCGATCAATCGCCTTGGCTTGAAGCGCACCGAAGCACTGCTCGCGCGGCTGCCCGCCAAGCCGCTGTCACAGATCCCCGTCGCCCTGCGCCAGCTGCAGTTGATCAGCCAGCACGCGACCCAACAGGCCAACGGTTTTTTCGCCAGTCGCCTGGCGCGGCTGTGGCAGGACATCCATTGGGGCAGCTTGCTGTTTCTCTCGCCGTTGTGGCCGATGGCGTTGACCCATCCGCACTTGCTTGAAGAGTGGGAGCGGCGAGTTATCCACAAAGGCGAATCGGCAGGTAAAGTCGAAAAGCAGTTGTTCGGCGTACGCCTGCTGGAAATCTGTCAGGCCCTGGTGGACCTCTGGCACCTGCCGATCTGGGTGCAGCAGGGTTATCGGCTGCTGCTCAACGAACAACGGGAACTGCTGAAGGTCCTGCGCATCGCTCGCGACAGTGATCATCCGCTGCGCCAGCAGAACCGCCTCGATGACGATCCAACCCTGCGCCGCTGGCTCAATCAACCGGCCAACACGGTATTGCTGGCCAACGGACTGGCGCTGTCGGCGCAACAGGCCTGGGACAGTTCGCACAGTGAACGCTGGCAGTACCTGACCAGCCTTTACCTGCAAATGCCAATGGACAAAGTGCAGCAGCAGTTGCACCAACAGGCTGCCATCAGCGCTCGCCATCACGCCGTGCCAGACCTCTGGCACCCGGCCGTTTCACTGATCTGGCCATGGGGCATGAAGCGCATTCATACGGCCCCGCAGCCAGCCCCGGCGCCGACCGCCGAAGACCTGGTGAAATGGCGCAGGCAATGCGCCGAATTGCTGGTGGAGCCGAGTCGCTTCACCCATGCCATGCACTTGACCACCTCCGCCCGGGACGCGTTGACCGCATGCGGCATGCGACGGGTGATGATTCTGATGGCCGACCGCACTCGCGCCAATTTGCGGGTGTACCAAGCCTTCGGCCTGCCAAAGGAAGCCGCCGGCCTGAATTTTCTGGTCAGCCAAAGCACCGTGCTGCAACGCCTGCTCTCGCAACAGGCGCAGGTGCGCTTGAGCCCCGCCAACAATGCGCAATTTTCTGCCCTCCTGCCCGCCAGCCTGCGTTCGCAGTTCGGTGGTGAACACCTGTTACTGCGCTCACTGGTCAACAACGGCCGGGTGATCATGATTGTGGTGGCGGATCAGGGCGGCGGGCCGTTCTCGGAAAACACCGTGCAAGCCTTCGGCAAAACTGCGCAGTGCATCGAGAAAGCCCTGCACAGCTTTAGCCACCGCGGTCAATGAAGGCTGCGCTACAATCCACCCCTTTGTGCTCTGGAGACCTCACATGTCTGACTTCTCTGGCTTGACCCTGGTGATCGAGCCGAGCGACCTGCTCGCCCGTCTCGACGCCCGCGAACTGATCCTGGTGGATCTGACCAGCAGCGCCCGTTATGCCGAAGGGCATATTCCCGGCGCACGCTTTGTCGATCCCAAGCGCACACAACTTGGTCATGCGCCTGCGCCAGGCCTGCTGCCGACTCACGCGGCGCTTGAAGCATTGTTCGGCGAACTGGGACACAACCCCAATGCGGTCTACGTCGTCTATGACGACGAAGGCGGCGGTTGGGCCGGGCGCTTTATCTGGCTTCTGGATGTTATCGGTCATGGCAACTACCACTATGTCGACGGCGGCCTGCGGGCCTGGCTGGCAGAAGGCTTGCCCATGTCGATCCAGATCCCGGCTGCGGTCGGCGGTCCGGTCCCCCTGACCTTGCACGATGAACCCACCGCCACCCGCGAGTACCTGCAAAGCCGTCTCGGTTCCGCCGACCTGGCGATCTGGGACGCGCGCGGGCCGCTGGAGTACTCCGGCGAGAAAGTCCTGGCGGCCAAGGCAGGACACATTCCCGGCGCGGTCAATTTCGAATGGACCGCGGGCATGGATCAGGCACGCAACCTGCGCATCCGCACGGACATGCCGCAGATCCTGGAGCAACTCGGGATCAGCAAAGACAAAGAAGTGATTACCCACTGCCAGACTCACCATCGCTCTGGCTTCACCTATCTGGTGGCCAAATCCCTCGGTTATCCGCGGGTCAAAGGCTACGCCGGCTCATGGGGCGAATGGGGCAACCATCCCGATACGCCTGTAGAGAATTAAGGTTTTTAAGGACAGTTAATGAATAAGCGTTTGTTTATCCTCAGCCAATACCTGCTGCCACACCATTTGCTGTCGCGACTGGCCGGCTGCATTGCCGAATGCCGCGTGCGCTGGTTCAAGAATGCCTTCACCGCGTGGTTCGCCAAGCGTTATCAGGTGGACATGTCCCAGGCACTGGTCGAAGACCTCACCGCTTACGAGCACTTCAATGCGTTCTTCACGCGCGCCTTGAAAGAGGGTGCCCGTCCGCTGGACGAGACGCCGGGCGCCATCCTCAGCCCCGCCGACGGCGCCGTCAGCCAACTCGGCCCGATCGAACACGGCCGCGTGTTCCAGGCCAAGGGCCACAGTTTCAGCGTGCTGGAATTGCTCGGCGGTGACGCTGCCAATGCCGCGCCATTCATGGGCGGCGATTTCGCCACCATTTACCTGTCGCCGAAGGACTATCACCGCGTGCACATGCCATTGGCTGGCACTTTGCGCGAGATGGTCTACATTCCGGGGCGGATTTTCTCTGTCAACCAGACCACCGCCGAAAACGTGCCGGAACTGTTCGCCCGCAACGAACGCGTAGCGTGCATTTTCGACACTGAGCGCGGGCCAATGGCCGTAGTGCTGGTGGGTGCCATGATCGTGGCATCGATCGAAACTGTCTGGGCCGGGTTGGTAACGCCACCGAAGCGCGAGCTGAAGACCTTCCGCTACGACGAAGCTGCCCGTGCGCCGATCCATCTGGAAAAAGGTGCGGAGCTGGGTCGCTTCAAACTGGGTTCGACGGCAGTCGTGCTATTCGGGCCGGACCAGGTGCAGTGGGCTGAAGAACTGGCGGCCGGTTCGCCGGTGCAGATGGGCCAGGGCATGGGCCTGCCAAAAGCCTGATGCCGAATCCGAACCCCGCGAACGTCTTCGCGGGGCCGGACATGTCGGTGGTGCCGCTACTCTATCTGCCCACGAAAGCCGATTGGCCCTTCATTGGCGTAGGTATTGGTGCCACTGAGGTTTTTCCCTCCATCTTTGGAGGTCACGCTCAACGCGACAACGTTCTGATTATCCCGGCCTCCGATGACCCATTTGCCACCCGGATGCCACGGGGCATCGTTACCGCCCCACTGATTTTCCACGTTGTACTGGTTCTGGCCCGTGCGTTGAGCCTTGAAGCCAATGGGACCTTCGCCGGCGTAAGTCATGGTGCCGGTAAAGCTCTTGCCGCCATCGCCTGATTTGATTTCGATCGCGACAACGTTCTGGTTGTCCCGCGCGCCCAGTACCCAGTCTCCACCAGGATGCCAAGGTGCCGAACTACCGCCCCATTGATTTGCCACTACGTATTTAGACATGAACCTCATCTCCTTGAAGTTACGAAGAGACCTGCCCTGCGTCTGCAGCAGGCCGTACGACCGTGCGTATCCAGTCGCACGACTGTCAGATTAGTAGCACACCCGCAGGTCACCAGACTGACAGACAAACGGTAATCTCCTACTGGCTAACATTCCCCTGTAGGCTATTGCTGCTACAGTCATGTCGTTCACTGCCCATTTTCCCGGTTGGAGTTTGTCCACGGCATGAATGAAACCTGTCCCCACCTCCTGCTACGCGCGCCAATCCCCAAGCAATTGCGCCTGACGTTCTGTGAAGCCACCCCGCGCGACCTCAAGCGCTGGATTGCCAATCTGCCTAAAGCCAACATCGGCGAAACCGCTCGCCAGCTCTATCAAGGCTTGAGTGAACTCAATCAGCTCCTGACGCCCAGCGATAACCGCCTGCAAATGCTCGAGCTGCTAAGGCCCGAGGTGTATTACGTCTGCAAACACCTGGAGCGGCATTTTCTGCATCAGTCGATTGTCCTCGACGAGCGTTCGCGCAAGATCGCCAACCTCTGCCAGGCGCTGCAAAATCACTTGGCGATTGGCTATAAACAGATTGTCGTGCGCATCACACCGCGCTTGCGCAAGGACCGTGCGCCGCTGCTGATCCAGGCTTTGCAACGTGCAATCCATTGCCTTAATGGGCCGCTGATCCGCGCCACCCGGCTTTATTGCCCGGTACCGCAAGGGCTGTGGCTGGAGCTGCATCAGCTGTATCGGATCGCCTGTACCCACCAGCTGCAGCACCTGAGCCTGCGCGACGAACTGGCCAGCCAGACTCAAACGCTAAGCATCGAGCAAACCTATGTAGTCGCGTTGCTGCTAGGCGCCTCCCGCTGCAATCAACTGCGCCAGAACCAGATCGCCCGGGTCGCCGAGGTGCTGGAGCCCTGGAGCAAATGGATCAAGCTGCAACCCGGCAAAGCCTGCGATGGACTGTTCGCCATCGCGTCGGACATCGACACCGGGCCTTGTTATCGCTCCCGGTTTCGCCGCGAGCAGCAGGAGAGCCTGTTGGTGATTGATCTGCAGCCTCTGGTCGCTGCCATCGAAGCGCATTTGCAGAAAACCGACAGCTCGACACCCCTGCCGGTACCTGCAGGGTTGAGCCTCGACACGCTGCAACACCTTCATGCGGCCTGGGGCCAGACGGCCGAGCGCGGGTTCCAGCGCACGGTCGGCCACGGCACCTTGACCCTGTGCATAGGCATGAGCGCGCTGCACTTCTATCTGGGCGGGCAACGTTCTTTCAGCGAAATCCTGAAACACTCGGGCTCCCGACAGGCGCAGTTCTCGGCAACATCGCCGGCAGGCCGAGTAAAAGACCTGTGGAGCCCTGCCTTTGATACGGCGTCCCATGGCAACGTGGGCGATCTGCTGCCCTACGAAGAAATCGAATACCCGCAGCTTCAGAAGGACGACAGCCACGAGTCGTCCGACCGCAATCGACACTTTCCGACGTATGTCTTGACGGTGATCAATCACAGCCCTGGCGGTTATTGCCTGGCCTGGCCAAGCGCAGTGCCCGCCGAACTACAGGCGGGCGAAATGGTTGGTATCGAGGATTCTGCAGGTCAGGGCTGGAGCATCGCGGTGGTGCGCTGGATTCGTCAGGTGCGTGGCGGTGGTACGCAAATGGGTATCGAACAGCTCGCGCCTTACGCCGAACCTTGCGGCCTGCAACTGCTGCGTGCCCGCGACGATCATAGTCAGTACGTGCGCGGCCTGTTGTTGCCGGCCATCAGCGCGATAGACCTGCCGCCGACTTTGCTCGCGCCACGCCTGCCCTTCCAGGAAGGTCACAAGGTGGTGATCAACACCAACGGCGAGGAACGTCGGGTCGGGCTGGATCGACGGCTGGCGAGCACCAACAGCTTCAATCAGTTTGCCTATCGGCCGCTTGAGGCGGCCAAAAATGAAAACGCCGCGGGGAGCGGCGTAGTCGGAATTGAGGAGGAATTTGATTCGTTGTGGAAGACGCTTTGAGGGTGAATCCTCAAGACCGCGGCGCGCCCTTCGCGGGCAAGCCACGCTCCTACAGGTCCCTAAGCACCACAATCCTGTAGAAGCGAGGCTTGCCCGCGAAGAGGCCTTATCAGTCAATACAAGACTCAGAGCTGCCCGTCACGATCCCGAAAGCCCAACAGATACAGCACACCATCCAGCCCAAGCGTGGAAATCGCCTGCTTCGCCGACTGCTTTACCAGCGGCTTGGCGCGAAATGCCACGCCCAGCCCCGCAATCGCCAGCATCGGCAAATCATTGGCGCCGTCGCCGACCGCAATAGTCTGCTCCAGACGCAAACCTTCCTTATGGGCCAACTCACGCAGCAGATCCGCCTTGCGCTGCGCATCGACGATCGGTTCAACCGCCACGCCGGTGACCTTGCCATCGACCACTTCCAGTTCGTTGGCGAACACGTAGTCGATGCCCAGCTTGGCTTGCAACTGCTTGGCGAAATAAGTGAAGCCACCCGACAAGATCGCAGTCTTGTAGCCCAGACGCTTGAGTTCGGCGAACAGGGTTTCGGCGCCTTCAGTCAGGCGCAGGGAGGCGCCGATCGAGTCCAGGACGCTGACGTCCAGCCCTTGCAGCAAGGCCAGGCGCTCCTTGAAGCTGGCGCGAAAATCCAGCTCGCCAGCCATCGCCCGCTCAGTGATGGCGGACACTTGGTCGCCCACACCGGCAGCCTTGGCCAATTCGTCGATGACTTCGGCTTCGATCAGCGTCGAGTCCATGTCGAACACTGCCAAGCGACGGTTGCGGCGGAACAGCGAATCCTCCTGGAAGGCGATATCGACATTCAGTTCCTGGGCGACGCTGAGGAACTCGGCCCGCAGCGCTTGCGGATCAGCCGCTTCACCCCGAACGGAAAACTCGATGCAGCCTTTGCCCTGATCGGCTGGCGTGTCCAGCGGCATGCGCCCGGACAGCCGGTCAATGTGATCGATGTTCAGGCCGTACTTGGCAGTGATCGAACTGACTCGTTGCAATTGCTCGGCAGTCACTTTGCGGGTCAACAGGGTCACAATGTGGCGTTTCTTGCCCTGATTGCCGACCCATTGCTGGTAATCCTCTTCGGACACCGGCGTGAAACGCACCTGTTGATCGAGCTTGTAAGCCGTGAACAGGATGTCCTTGAGCACCGACTTGCCTTGCTCGGTGTCAGGAATTTCAACCAGGATGCCGAACGACAGCGTGTCGTGGATCACCGCCTGACCGATGTCGAGAATGTTCACACCACCCTGGGCCAGAACGCCGGTAATGGCCGCAGTCAGACCCGGACGGTCGACTCCCGTGATGTTTATCAGGACGATTTCGCGCAAGGCGCACCCCCGCAAGTGGAAAAAAACCGCATTCTACCCACTTTCAGTGACCATCGGGCACCGTGAGCGCTTTGCCGGTCTAGGGCCTGTCGCTATACTGCGCGTCAACTTCACGGACAAAGAGCCGAGCTCAAGTGAACCGGCCCACGCCAGTAAAAACCGACAACTTCTTTCTGCTGATCTTCCGTGCACTGCGCCACCGCCGTGTACCGATTGCATTGCGCATCGCCAGCCATAACGTGATCCTGGTCGCTCTGGCCCTGGTGATCTATGCCTGCGTGATGGGTTTGCAGTTCAAGCAGGCCATGCATGAGCAGGCGGATGCGCTGGGCGAAAGCCTGACCACCCAGACCGCCACCTCGGCGACAGAGCTGTTGGTGTCCAACGACATCCTCAGCCTCAACGTGCTGCTCAACAACCTGACCAAAAACAAGCTGGTGGCCCACGCCGCCATCTACAGCGTGGATAACCGCATCCTCGCCGAAGCCGGTCAGCGCCCCAAGCACAGCCTGCTGGGCGAAGCCGAGGGCATGTACCAGAGCAAGATCACCTTTCAGGACGTGACCGCAGGTCAACTGCGGATTAGCCTGGACATGGATCAATTCCAGCAGCCGATGACCATCAGCCTGCAAAGCATGGGCATTCTCAGCGCCATCCTGCTGGCATTGTCTCTGGCCTTGAGCCTGCGCCTGGGGCGCAACCTCTCCACGCCGCTGATGCAATTGCGCGT
>DQGF01000096.1:10944-14775 GCA_003525045.1 Pseudomonas sp.
TCTCCACGCCGCTGCTGCAATTGCGGGTGTGGCTGCGCAATATCGACGAACATACGCCAGGCACCGGGCGTCAGGACGAGATCGGCGATCTGGCTCGCCAGCTGCACGCGGACTTCGCACCGGAGCCGGTTGAACCGGAACCTGAGCCGGAACCTGAGTTCGACGATGCCGATGACGACGAAGAGACCGATCCTGCCTTTGAAGTACGCAACCTGCGCGACCCCAGCTTTGACGAAAGTCGCCCGGTAGCCGCCTTGAAGCCCGCACCGCGACGCATTGTCAGCACCGTCGAAGATGACGATGACGACGATGACCCCTTCGCTGACCTGCGTGATGAGTCGGCAGACAGCGCGCCGAAACCGCTGGTAAAACGACAGCCATCGAACGTGCCGCAACACAGTGCTGTGCTCGCGGTGCAATTGGGCGCCCAGGATCAGTTGCGCCGTCTGCCCCGGACACGCCTGGAAGAACTGCTCAAACGCTATCGCGATTGTCTCGATCAGGCCGCTTCGCTCTACCAGAGTGAACTGCATACCCTGAACGACGGCAGCACGCTGATGCTGTTCCACAGCGAAGACAGCGGTGACGATTACCTGACCAATGCCATCTGCTGCGGTGAGTTGCTGCGAGCTCTGGGCCATCAGTTGCAAATCGAAGTCGCCGACAGCGGCATCACCCTGCAATTGCAGCTGGGCCTGACCCTGGGCGACGAATTGTTCGGCCTGAGCCAGATTGATCTGCTGCTGACCGAAACCGCCCAGGACGCCCTGGCCCTGTCGCAACACAGCCGCAACCTGTTGCTGGTGGAGCGCAAGATCAGTGACGACGCGCTGATCCGTCAGCGTGCACGGATCCGGCCGATCGCCAGTCCTGAGGGTGCTTGCTGTGTGGAGCGGTTGATGGAGCCTTATCCGTCGATGCTCGAGCGGCAACTGGCGCGGATGCATGAACGCCGGGCGTAGTCGCCTCGCTCTAAAGAAGCCCGCACACGAGTGATCGTCTGCGGGCTTTTTGTTGCCTGTCCTGGCCCCTTCGCGGGCAAGCCTCGCTCCTACAGTTTGGTGTCGTACGTGTGAACGCCACAGAACCTGTAGGAGCGAGGCTTGCCCGCGAAGAGGCCAGGACAGACGACGGAGATCCCTACCTGCAGAAACAACAAAGCCCGCATCACGGCGGGCTTTGTGTTGAATCAATCCAGGCTTAAAACCTGAACACTTCCATATCAGTCCGGATCGGCGAAGCCATCGGGATTTTCGGCTGCTTTTCCTGCTCAGCCGCCGGTGCCACAGCCTTGGCTGCAGGCTTGCGTGGCGCTTCGGCAATCGGCGGCTGGTTGGCCAGCGGCTTGAGCGCTACCGACAACTGCTCCGCCAGACGCTGCAGCAACACACCCTGAGCCTGAACCTGTGCCGCAGTACCGCCGGCATGCTGTTCCTGCAGATGAATGATGCGGTTATCGCGAACCTGGCCGCGACGGTCGATCAGACGCCATTGCGCATCCAGGATCGCCGGCTGCGACTCGCCAGAGTCCAGGCGAGTGATGGTCAGCAGCACCTGAACATCCGGCGTGAAGCCCACTGTCGCCGGCGCCAGTACCACGCGCTGGCTATCCAGGCGACCGGCTACCTGACGCAGCAACAACTGGTCGATGTCCGAAGACAGGCTACCCGCCCAACGACCATCCACCGAAGCTTGCAGGCTGCCATCCGGCTGACGCTGCAACAAGGTTTCGCGTTGCAGATAATCGGCAACGGTTACCGGACCCAGCAATACCGCCATACCCGCGCTTTGCGCAGGCTGAGCCGGACTTCCGCTGTCCAGCTGATACAGCGACACCGGCTGGTGAACGCTGCAACCCGCCAGGCCAAGTACCCCGGCGAGCATCAAAAAAAACGGAAGGCGCAGAGCAGTCATCGTCTCATCCAGGTGGTTGCCACAAGGCTAACCACAGTGAAAATACTCAAAAAATATGAAGAACGCTCGACCACGCCGGCGCTTGAAAGGCCATATCATCCGTGAATATGCGTTCCGACTCCAGCGCCAATGCGTCGATCTACGCGTTAAATCGTAGATCGAGCGCTCTAGGACGCTTAATTGAGGTTTTCGACGAGCAGCGCATCCACCCTCTGAAAGCCACGTGGCAACTTGTTACCACGACGTCCACGCTCACCTTTGTAGTGATCGAGGTCATCCGCTTTCAGCGACAAGGTACGTTTTCCGGCCTGCAACACCAAAGTTGCACCTTCCGGCAGTACCGCGATGTCCGTGACATATTCTTCGCGACTGGCCACACGCTCACCAGAGATGCCGATGATCTTGTTGCCTTTGCCCTTACCTAATTGTGGCAGATCGCTGATCTTGAAGATCAGCAGGCGACCTTCGGTGGTCACCGAAGCCAGCCAGTTCTGTTCACGATCGGCCACCGGACGCGGCGCAATCACCTTGGCGTTGTTTGGCAGGCTCAACAACGCCTTGCCGGCCTTGTTCTTGGCTTGCAGGTCCTCACCCTTGACCACGAAACCGTAACCGGCGTCGGACGCGATCACGTACAGCGAATCGTCCTCCGGCATCAGTACGCATTCGAAACTCGCCCCTGGCGGCGGCGTCAGACGGCCGGTCAGCGGTTCGCCCTGGCCACGGGCCGATGGCAACGTGTGTGCGGCCACTGAATAACTACGGCCAGTGGAGTCAATAAATACCGCAAACTGGTTGGAGCGCCCGGGCGCCAAGGCCTTGAAACCATCCCCGGCCTTGTAGGACAGCCCGGTGGCATCGATTTCATGGCCCTTGGCAGAACGCACCCAGCCTTTTTCCGACAGCACAACGGTCACTTTCTCGTTCGGTAGCAGATCGTGCTCGGTCAGCGCCTTGGCTTCGGCGCGCTCGACGATCGGCGAGCGACGGTCATCGCCGTAGGTTTCGGCGTCCTTGATCAGCTCGGTACGCACCAGCTTTTTCAGCTTGGCTTCGCTGCCCAGCAGGGCTTGCAGCTTGGCCTGCTCCTTGAGCAGTTCATCCTGCTCGGCACGCAGCTTCATTTCTTCCAGTCGCGCCAACTGACGCAAGCGGGTGTCGAGAATGTAGTCGGCCTGGATTTCGCTCAAGGCGAAACGCGCGATCAGCGCGGCTTTCGGGTGTTCCTCGGTACGGATGATGTGAATCACTTCATCCAGGTTGAGGTAGGCGATCAACAAACCGTCCAACAGGTGCAGGCGACGCTCGACCTTGTCCAGGCGGAATTGCAGGCGACGACGCACGGTGTTGACGCGGAACTCCAGCCACTCGACCAACAAGGCGCGCAGGTTTTTCAGCTGCGGCTTGCCGTCCAGACCAATGATGTTGATGTTGACCCGGTAGCTCGACTCCAGCTCCGTGCTGGCGAACAGGTGTTGCATCAGCGCATCGTGGTCAAAGTTCTTGCGTGCGCCCGGAATAATCACGATTCGGCACGGGTTTTCGTGATCAGACTCGTCGCGCAGGTCAGCGATTTGCGGGGCCTTGGATGGCTTGGCCTGCATCATCGCCGCGATCTGTTCCAGCACCTTGGCTCCGGAAACCTGGTGCGGCAGCGCGGTGACAATGATGTCGCCGTCTTCGATATGGTACACGGCGCGCATACGCACCGAGCCCTTGCCGGTTTCGTACATTTTCAGCAGGTCAGCGCGCGGCGTGATGATTTCCGCTTCGGTCGGGTAATCCGGGCCCTGGATGTGTTCGCAGAGCTGTTCGACCGTGGCTTTGGGCTCATCGAGCAAACGCACGCATGCCGTCGCGACTTCGCGCAGGTTGTGCGGCGGGACGTCGGTGGCCATGCCCACGGCGATGCCGGTG
>DQGF01000096.1:15064-15221 GCA_003525045.1 Pseudomonas sp.
CCATGCCCACGGCGATGCCGGTGGTGCCGTTGAGCAGGATGTTCGGCAAACGCGCCGGCAACACCAGTGGCTCGTCGAGGGTGCCGTCGAAGTTCGGGCCCCACTCGACCGTCCCCTGCTCCAATTCGGAGAGCAGCACCTGGGAGAAGGGGGTCAG
>DQGF01000172.1 GCA_003525045.1 Pseudomonas sp.
GGCATCGGCCTGACCGAGCAGAAAATCAGCGACTTCAAGAAGGCCGGTCTGGACCATATTCAGATCAGTTTTCAGGCCAGCGACGAGCAGGTGAACAACCTGCTGGCCGGCTCGAAAAAGGCCTTCGCGCAAAAGCTCGAAATGGCCCGCGCAGTGAAAGCCCATGGCTATCCGATGGTGCTTAACTTCGTGACCCATCGGCACAACATCGACAAGATCGACCGCATCATCGAGCTGTGCATCGCCCTTGAAGCGGACTTCGTCGAACTCGCCACCTGCCAGTTTTACGGTTGGGCGCAGCTCAATCGAGTCGGCCTGCTACCGACCAGGGAACAACTGGTCCGCGCTGAACGTGTCACCAACGAATACCGCGCCAAACTCGAAGCCGAAGGGCATCCGTGCAAGCTGATTTTCGTCACCCCTGACTATTACGAAGAACGCCCGAAAGCCTGCATGAACGGCTGGGGCAGTATTTTTCTGACAGTCACGCCGGATGGAACTGCCCTGCCGTGTCACGGCGCCCGACAGCTGCCGGTGCAATTTCCCAACGTGCGCGACCACAGCATGCAGCATATCTGGTACGACTCGTTCGGCTTCAACCGCTTTCGCGGTTACGACTGGATGCCCGAGCCGTGCCGCTCTTGCGACGAGAAAGAAAAAGACTTCGGCGGCTGCCGTTGCCAGGCGTTCATGCTCACGGGTGATGCGAGCAATGCCGACCCGGTGTGCAGCAAGTCGCACCATCACGGCGTGATCCTCAAGGCCCGCGAAGAAGCCGAGCACGCGACCCAGACCATCGAACAACTGGCCTTTCGCAATGAACGAAATTCACGCCTCATCGCTAAAAGCTGAACCCTTCAGCGCCGCCAAAGCCGTCGCGGCCGGCGTCGACTTTGCCGAATTGCAGCTTGGTCGGCACGGCTTGTTCTGGAACGAATATCGCCCGGAGGATGCCGCCTGCCGCCTCTGGCAGTGGCGCGACGACCACGCGCATTGTCTGACGCCGCCGGGTTTCAGTGTGCGCAGCAGGGTGTACGAATATGGCGGTGGTGCGTTTTGTCTGACCGATGACGGGATCGTTTTCGTCAACGAGGCAGACCAGCAGTTGTATCGACAGTCGCTCACTGGCGAGCCTGAGGTGCTGACTTCAAGTGAGTGCCGTTACGGCGATCTGCAATTCGCCAACGGGCAGGTTCTGGCTGTTGAAGAGAACCGTGATCGGCATCGTCTGGTCGCCATTAATCTGGTGGACGGTGCACGACATTTGCTGGCCGAAGGCGCGGATTTTTACGCCTCACCGACTCTGAGTCCGGATGCTCGCCGTCTGGCCTGGATCGAATGGAGCCGCCCCGATCAGCCATGGACCGCAACCCGCCTGATGGTTGCCGAGCGCCAAGACGATGGCAATTATGCTCAGCCGCGCTGCGTGGCCGGCGATGGCATTCAGGAGTCGCTGCAACAGCCTCGGTTCGATGCCAGCGGCCGGCTGTTCTGTCTGACTGATCGCGGCGGCTATTGGCAGCCATGGATGGAGTCGGCTGATGGTTTGAGCCCTCTGCCAAGCGCCGCCGCCGACCATGGGCCGGCGCCGTGGCAACTGGGCGGATGCACCTGGCTGCCACTCGGCGAAGGCAGCTATCTGGCCAGCTGGACCGAAGGCGGTTTCGGCCGCTTGGGTCTTGGCGGTGACATCCGTGAGGATTTCACCGGCGACTACAGCCGCTTCCGCCATCTTGCAATAGATAAGCAGTTCATTTACTGCATCGCCGCCTCACCGATCAGCCCGCCGGCGGTGATTGCCATCGATCGCAACACCCGCCAGGTCCAGGTGCTGGCCGGCGGTGTTGCGCCGCTGCCTGCCGAGCAGATCAGCGTGCCGCAATCCCTGCGTTACCCGAGCGGCTCAGGCGAAGCCCATGGCTTCTTCTATCCGGCGATGACCGGGGATGCGCAACCACCGTTGGTGGTGTTCATTCACGGCGGCCCGACCTCGGCGTGCTACCCGATGCTCGATCCACGTATCCAGTACTGGGCACAACGCGGCTTCGCCGTGGCCGATCTCAATTATCGCGGCAGCAGCGGCTACGGCCGGGCGTATCGCCAGGCGTTGCATCTGGGTTGGGGTGACGTCGATGTGGAAGATGCTTGCGCGGTCGTCACCTATCTCGCCGAGCGTGGGCTGATCGACGGTGACAAGGCGTTTATTCGCGGCGGCAGCGCCGGCGGTTACACCACCCTTTGTGCACTGGCCTTCCACAAGATCTTCCGCGCTGGCGCCAGCCTGTATGGCGTCAGCGACCCTGTTGCTCTCGGCCGTGCGACCCACAAGTTCGAAGGTGATTATCTGGATTGGTTGATCGGTGATCCGGTGCAAGACGCCGAACGCTATGCCGCACGAACGCCGTTATTGCATGCGAGCAACATCAGTGTTCCGGTGATTTTCTTTCAGGGTGAACTGGATGCCGTGGTGGTGCCGCAACAGACTCGGGATATGGTCGCGGCGCTGCAGAAAAACGGCATTCTGGTTGAAGCGCATTATTATGCAGACGAACGTCATGGCTTTCGCAAGGCCGGTAATCAGGCCCATGCGCTGGAGCAGGAGTGGTTGTTTTATCGGCGGGTGATGGCGCTGGCGGACTGAAATCGGATCGCACCCTTCGCGGGCAAGCCTCCCTCCTACAGGTCCTGTATCAGCAGGGAATTTGTGTCCGTCTCGGACCTGTAGGAGCGAGGCTTGCCCGCGAAGGCGATCTATCTAACGCTACAGATTTCAACGCTTGGCGATGATGTAAACCGCATGCACGATCCCGGGAATATAACCGCACAACGTCAGCAGAATATTCAGCCAGAACGCGCCACCGAAACCGACCTGCAGAAACACACCCAGTGGCGGCAACAGAATGGCGATGATGATTCGAATAAAGTCCATGGGGCAGCTCCTGGTTGAGGTTGGCTCGTGTGAGCCACACACCTAATCGACCAATACCGTTCGTCAGGGTTCACTTTCGTCACAGTCCGAACGTTAAAGCTCGATTTGTGCAGACAAAAAAACGCCCCATGCCAAAAGAATCAGGCATGGGGCGATGCGTTATACCGCAAGACGGTTCGGGAATGGGTGCAGGCGGGTCTGATCAGACGGCAATCCCTCTGCGGCACTGCAGTTGCGCGGTGCGCACACGGGAGAAGGCACGAGCCAGACGCAGAAGCATTTCGTCGATGTTGGCCTTGCTGACGGTGAGGGCCGGGGTAAAGCGCAAGCAATCGACTTGCGGGGCGTTGAGCAGCAAGCCTTCATACAGCGCAGCTTTGACTACGGCATCCGCCGAATCGTCGGACAAGGTCAGCCCCCAAAGCAGCCCTTGCCCACGCAATTCGCCGTGTCCATAGCGATGGGCCAATCGAGCCAGGCCTTCGCGCAGGTGCTGACCAGTTTCCCCGACATGTTCGAGAAAACCCTTGTCCTGCACGCTATTGAGCACGGCAAGACCGGCAACCATCATCAGCGCATTGCCATGGTGAGTGCCGGTCATTTCACCAACCTCGAAACAGCAAGCCTTGCCCCGCGCCAGCAACGCCGCCAATGGCACACCCCCGCCCAGGCCTTTGCCGAGGACGACGATATCGGCGCGCACGCCGTAGGACTGTTCGGCGAGCAGCGTGCCGCAGCGGCCGATGCCGGTTTGCACTTCGTCGAGGATCAGCAAAATCCCGAGTTCACGGCACAGGCGCTCGACACCTTTGAGGTAGTGCCCGGCGGCCGGAACCACCCCGGCGTCGCTTTGGATCGGCTCGAGCATGATTGCCACTGTCTGAGCGTCTACGGCCGCATGCAGCGCTGGAAGGTCATTGAACGGAACGTGACTGAAGCCTGGCAGATGCGGCTCCAATCGATTGATCAGACGGGCACTGTCCGACGCCGATATCGTCGCGAGACTACGCCCGTGGCAACCGTTTTTGGCAACGATGATCCGTGAAGCCCCGCCTCGATGCCGCTGGCCCCATTTGCGTGCCAGTTTGATCGCTGCTTCGCAGGCTTCACTGCCACTGTTGAGCAGGTACGCCTGATCACTGCCGGTGCTGACACACAGTCGATCGGCAAGGTTGAGCATCCCGCGGTTATGCAGGCCGACACCGGGGTTGATCAGAGACTGAGCTTGAGCGGCGATGGCTTTGACCAGTACCGAAGGGCTGTGTCCGAGGCTGTTGGCCCCGCCGCCCTGTGAGAAATCCAGATAAGCACGGTCATTGCTATCCCACAACCAGGAGCCCTGGCCGCGCACAAAAATCTGTTTCGGCCGCTCGACACTGGGCATCAGGCACTCGCTGGAGAGGTTGTCGCCCTGGGACGGCTGGTGGTCGTCAGCGGTCAAGTCATCAAGACTCGGTGGATTGCGCCGCAGGTTGAACAAATTCATCTGTTCAAACCTCGTGCGAGGTTTTTTGCCTTACCTATGTAAACACCATCGATATAAACGGTATTCATCGCGCTCTATGGCCCTGTAAGCCTTGTGAATGCGGTTAGACTAGGCTCAGGCAAGGCGTTCAGCCATTTCGATTTCACAGCATTTTCGATAAGCATTACTTATGGATTTCAAGCAACTGCGTTATTTCGTCGCGGTCTACGAAGAGGGTCATGTGGGCCGGGCCGCCGAGCGACTTTCAATCTCCCAGCCGGCGCTGTCCCAGCAGATTCGCCATCTCGAACAGAACCTCGATGTGAGCCTGTTCGAACGCAGTAGCAAACGTCTGCTGCCAACCCTCGCTGCCCATACCTTGTACAACCACGCCCTGCCTTTACTCGATGGCTTGCAACGGGCGCGCGAAGCCTTGGGCAACTTCAAGGGACAAGCGCTGCGGACCTTGGCCATTGGCGTGTTGCAGACGGTCCACACCAGTCTGGTGCCACAGATGCTCGAACGCGTGCGCAAGGCACAGCCGCATCTGGTGGTGCAGATCTATGAACTGACCGGGCTGGAGATCGAGCGACGGCTGCTCAACGGCTCTCTGGATATCGGCATCAGTTACCTGCCGCCCCGTCAGCCAGGGCTGCACGGCGTGATGCTGTACGAAGACGAACTGACTCTTGTCATCCCGGCGGACCATCCGTTGCGGGAATTCAAGAAAGTCTCCATGAGCCAGGCCGCCGAGTTGCCGATGTTGCTGCTGGGTGAAGAGTTCCAGGTGCGGCAGATCTGGCAGACGCAACTGGCCAGCCTGGGACGACGTCCGCAGGTGCAGGCCGAACTGAACAACATGGCGGGGATTCTCGACAGTCTGCCTCACACTCGACTGGCGACTGTCCTTCCCGGACGCTCGCAGAAAGCTCTCGGCAACCACGAACTGCTGTGGAAACCACTGACCGAGCCGCGGGTACCGCTGAAAGTCGGATTGGTCTGTCGGGATGTGCAGCGTCAACAAGCCTCGCTGGCGTTGTTGCGGACCTTGCTGGAAGAAGTGATGAACGGGCCGGATGATCGCCTGAACAGCTCGACAACCCTCGACGGGTTGAGCTGAGCACTTTTCTGCAGCCAAAGAAAACCCCGCCGAAGCGGGGCTTTGCAGACTGTTTCCCTGACATCCATTTCACTCCGCCGTCCTGGCAGAATCCTACGTGTCCGTGTTGTTGCTTTGCGCTTCCTGCGCGACGTCCATGAACAGTAGATTAGCTGTGGATCCAATCTCCGACTATGGGAAAACAGCATCACGTCTTGTAAGAGAATGCTTACATGGCGTCACATTGTCAGAACTGCGCTGCATCCAGCAGGTACAGCGATTCGCTACCGGCCTTCACCGACGCGCTCAACGAGTGAATACGCGGCAGCAGGCGGGCGAAATAGAACCGCGCCGTACCCAGCTTGCTCGCATAGAAATCGTCCTGTGCTTCCTTGCCGAAGGCCGCCTTGGCCATCAGTGCCCACATGTAGGCGTACGCCACGTAACCGAAGACTTGCAGATACTCGACCGAGGCGGCGCCGATTTCATTCGGGTTGTTTTTCGCCCGGTCGAGCAACCACGCGGTCAACTCGTCAAGGGTGGTCACCGCATCGTTCAGCGGCTTGGTGAACTCGGCAAGGTCAGCGCTGGCGGTCCCGGTGAAGTGACGGATCTCGTCGGCGAACAGGTTGTAGAACGCCCCGCCGGTGCCGACGATCTTGCGGCCCACCAGGTCCAGCGCCTGGATGCCGTTGGTGCCTTCGTAGATCTG
>DQGF01000173.1:0-4552 GCA_003525045.1 Pseudomonas sp.
CACCGTGGGCGACATCGAGTCGCAACCGTTCCTCGAGGCGATCCGTCAATTGCGTTTCGAAGTCGGTGCCAAGCGCGCGATGCTGATGCACCTGACGCTGGTGCCGTACATCGCCACCGCCGGCGAAACCAAAACCAAGCCTACCCAGCACTCGGTCAAGGAGCTGCGTTCCATCGGCCTGCAACCCGACGTGCTGGTGTGCCGCTCCGATCACCCGATCGACCTCTCGTCGCGTCGCAAGATCGCGCAGTTCACCAACGTTGAAGAGCGTGCGGTGATCGCGCTGGAAGACGCCGACACCATTTACAGAATCCCGGGCATCCTGCACGCCCAGGGCCTGGATGATTTCGTCGTCGAGCGTTTCGGCCTGCAATGCGGCGGCGCCGATCTGTCCGAGTGGGAAGCCGTGGTCGACGCCAAGCTCAACCCTGAGCATGAAGTCACCATCGCCATGGTCGGCAAGTACATGGAACTGCTGGATGCCTACAAGTCGCTGATCGAAGCGATGAGTCACGCCGGCATCAGCAACCGCACCAAGGTCAACCTGCGCTACATCGATTCCGAAGACATCGAAAACCAGGGCACTGCGCTGCTGGAAGGTGTCGACGCGATCCTGGTGCCTGGCGGCTTCGGTCTGCGTGGCGTGGAAGGCAAGATCACTGCCGTTCAATATGCTCGCGAAAACAAGGTTCCCTACCTGGGTATCTGCCTGGGCATGCAAGTGGCCGTGATCGAGTTCGCTCGTAACGTGCTGGGCTGGAAAGATGCCAACTCTACCGAATTCGATCGTGCCAGCGGTCATCCGGTCGTGGGCCTGATCACCGAGTGGGAAGATGCCACCGGTGCCGTCGAAATCCGTACCGAAGCTTCCGACCTGGGCGGCACCATGCGTCTCGGCGCTCAGGATTGCCTGCTCGAAACCGGCTCCCTGGTGCACGACTGCTACGCCAAGGACGTGATCGTCGAGCGTCACCGTCATCGCTATGAAGTGAACAACAACCTGCTGCCGCAACTGATCGAAGCCGGTTTGAAAATCTCCGGTCGTTCCAGTGATGGTGCACTGGTTGAAGTGATCGAAGCGCCGGATCATCCATGGTTTGTCGCTTGCCAGTTCCACCCTGAGTTCACCTCGACACCACGCGACGGCCACCCGTTGTTCAGCGGTTTCGTTAAAGCAGCTTTGGTTCAACACCAGAAGAAGGCGTAATTCCAATGGCCCAGAAGATCATCCGTGTAGGCGATATCGAGATTGCCAACGACAAGCCAATGGTGCTTTTTGGTGGCATGAACGTGCTGGAAAGCCGCGACATGGCGATGCAGGTCTGCGAAGAATACGTAAAGGTCACCGAGAAACTCGGTATCCCCTACGTGTTCAAGGCCAGCTTTGACAAGGCCAACCGTTCCTCCGTGACCTCTTATCGTGGTCCTGGCCTTGAAGAGGGCATGCGGATTTTCCAGGACATCAAGCAAGCCTTCGGCGTGCCGATCATCACCGACGTCCACGAGCCTGATCAGGCTGCGGTCGTCGCCGAAGTCTGCGACATTATCCAGCTGCCAGCCTTCCTGTCGCGCCAGACCGACCTCGTGGTCGCGATGGCCAAGACGGGTGCAGTGATCAACATCAAGAAAGCCCAGTTCCTCGCGCCTCAGGAAATGAAGCACATCCTGAGCAAATGCGTGGAAGCGGGTAACGATCAGTTGATCCTCTGCGAGCGCGGTTCGAGCTTCGGCTACAACAACCTGGTCGTCGACATGCTCGGCTTTGGCATCATGAAGCAGTTCGAATACCCGGTGTTCTTCGACGTGACTCATGCGTTGCAAATGCCCGGTGGTCGCTCCGATTCCGCCGGTGGTCGTCGCGCTCAGGTCACCGACCTGGCGAAAGCCGGGATGAGCCAGTCGTTGGCCGGCCTGTTCCTGGAAGCCCACCCGGATCCGGACAACGCCAAGTGCGACGGCCCATGCGCCTTGCGTCTGGACAAACTGGAGCCATTCCTGGCCCAGCTCAAGGCTTTGGACGAACTGGTGAAGAGTTTTCCTGTCGTAGAAACCGCGTAACATCGGCAAACCCGATCCTGTAGGAGCTGGCTTGTCGGATCGCCGCATCGCAGCGAAGAGGCCCTCAAGCCTTGTAGAGATCTCGATACCGCCTTCGCCAGCAAGCCGGCTCCTACAAAGCAATATGACCCACACGTTATAAACCGAGCGGTATAGAGCGTTTTCGTCAACTTTGGAGTGTTTACAACAATGGCAAAAATCGTCGACATCAAAGGTCGTGAAGTTCTCGACTCCCGTGGCAACCCCACCGTGGAAGCGGACGTGCTTCTCGATAACGGCATCATCGGTAGCGCTTGCGCGCCGTCCGGTGCTTCCACTGGCTCGCGTGAAGCGCTCGAGCTGCGTGATGGCGACAAGAGCCGTTACCTGGGCAAAGGCGTTCTGAAAGCCGTCGCCAACATCAACGGTCCGATCCGCGACCTGCTGAAAGGTACAGACCCAAGCGACCAGAAAGCGCTGGATCACGCGATGATCAAGCTCGATGGTACTGAAAACAAAGGTTCCCTGGGCGCCAACGCGATCCTCGCCGTTTCCCTGGCTGCGGCCAAGGCAGCAGCACAGGACCAGGACCTGCCGCTGTACGCACACATTGCCAACCTGAACGGCACGCCGGGTGTTTACTCGATGCCGGTTCCGATGATGAACATCATCAACGGTGGCGAGCACGCCGATAACAACGTCGACATCCAGGAATTCATGGTTCAGCCGGTTGGCGCCAAGTCTTTCTCGGAAGGTCTGCGCATGGGCACCGAGATTTTCCATCACCTCAAGGCTGTTCTGAAGGCCCGTGGCCTGAGCACTGCTGTCGGTGACGAAGGTGGTTTCGCACCGAACCTGGCTTCCAACGAAGACGCTTTGAAAGTGATCTCCGAAGCCGTGGCCAACGCCGGTTATAAGCTGGGCACCGACGTGACCCTGGCTCTGGACTGCGCCGCCAGCGAATTCTACGAAGACGGTAAGTACAACCTGTCCGGCGAAGGCCAGGTGTTCACCGCTGAAGGTTTCGCCGACTACCTGAAAGGCCTGACCGAGCGTTACCCGATCATCTCGATCGAAGATGGCCTGGACGAGTCCGACTGGGCTGGCTGGAAAATTCTCACCGACAAAATCGGCGAGAAGACTCAGCTGGTAGGCGACGACCTGTTCGTGACCAACACCAAGATCCTGAAAGAAGGCATCGATAAAAAGATCGCCAACTCGATCCTGATCAAATTCAACCAGATCGGCACCCTGACCGAAACCCTGGAAGCCATCCAGATGGCCAAGGCCGCCGGTTACACCGCTGTGATCTCGCACCGCTCCGGCGAAACCGAAGATTCGACCATTGCCGACCTGGCTGTGGGCACCGCGGCTGGCCAGATCAAGACCGGCTCCCTGTGCCGTTCGGACCGCGTTTCCAAGTACAACCAATTGCTGCGTATCGAAGAGCAGTTGAATGGCAAAGCCAAGTACAACGGTCGCAGCGAATTCCGCGGCTGATAAGGTGCCCTGCCTCACCAACACTGCTCCTTTTTGACGGTGCCTGTTGCCGTCATACTGCGTTGCCGCTCCTCGCCATAGCCAGCTATGACTCGTCGCGGCGCCTTGTCTGACGACAACAGTCACTCGTCAAAAGAGGAGCGTATTGGTAAGGCAGGGCACTGCACGGCAAAAAAAGACAGCGGATTGTGTCGGAAAAATCGCTACAGCGACGTTTTTGTCTCTAATCTGATGCCTTAAGAGCACAAGCCTGGTTCTTCCAGGCTTCGTGCTATCAATAGCTTAAAAGTTTGGCATGGCTGTCTTTTTTTCACTGGATACCCGATATTCGATGCGCAGTCCCAATTGGTTGTTCCTCGTCTTGCTCCTGTTGCTGGCTGGCTTGCAATACCGCCTGTGGGTGGGTAATGGCAGTCTGGCGCAAGTGGCCGAGCTGACTCAGCAGATCGCGGATCAACACGCCGAGAATGAAGGGTTGCTGGAACGCAATCGAGTCATGGACGCCGAAGTCAGTGAGTTAAAAAAGGGCATGGAGACCGTTGAAGAGCGGGCTCGTCATGAGTTGGGCATGGTCAAGGACGGTGAAACCCTTTACCAGTTGGCCCAATGAACGCCTCGTTACCGGCCTTCTGGGCCGTGATTCCTGCCGCGGGCGTCGGTGCCCGTATGGCCGCGGACCGTCCCAAGCAATACTTGCAATTGGGCGGGCGCACTATTCTCGAACACAGCCTTGGCTGTTTCCTTGATCATCCTGCCTTGAAGGGGATGGTGGTCAGTCTTGCTATTGATGATCCTTACTGGCCGAACCTGGCGTGTGCTCGCGATCCGCGTATTGCTCGCGTTGAAGGCGGCTCAGAACGTTCCGGGTCGGTGCTCAATGCGTTGCTGCATCTGCATGCTTTGGGCGCTGACGATGAGGATTGGGTATTGGTGCACGATGCCGCGCGGCCGAATCTGAGTCGTGATGATCTGGATAAATTGCTCAGTGAATTGGCTGACGATCCGGTCGGCGGAT
>DQGF01000173.1:4857-5207 GCA_003525045.1 Pseudomonas sp.
CGGTCGGCGGACTGCTGGCGGTGCCGGCACGCGATACCCTCAAGCGGGTCGACAAACACGGCCGTGTGGTCGAAACCGTGGATCGCAGCGTGATCTGGCAGGCTTATACACCGCAGATGTTCCGCCTTGGTGCGTTGCATCGGGCCTTGGCTGACAGTCTGGTGGCTGACGCGGTCATCACCGACGAAGCCTCGGCGATGGAGTGGGCAGGTTTGGCGCCGCGACTGATCGAAGGTCGGTCCGACAACCTCAAAGTTACGCGCCCCGAAGACTTTGAATGGTTGCGTCAGCGCTGGGCCAACCGCCGCTAGATTGTTCGTTGCGACCTCTACCGCTTTCGCGAGCAGGCT
>DQGF01000176.1:0-3352 GCA_003525045.1 Pseudomonas sp.
GGTGTACTACGAGTTCAAGGACTTGAAGATGCCGACGCTGCTGCTGATCGGTACTTCCGACACCACGGCCATCGGCAAGGACATTGCGCCGCCCGAGGTCAAGGCGAAAATCGGTCACTACGCGGTACTCGGCAAACAGGTGGCGAAATTGATTCCCCAGTCGACGCTGGTCGAATTCCCCGGCATGGGCCACGCGCCGCAAATGGAAGAACCGGCGAAATTCCACCAGGCGCTGCTGGCCTGGCTGGACAAAACCAACCCCGTTCGTTGATGAGGTAAGGCTGATGGCGGTGCAGATTGCGGTAATCGATGACTGGCAGGATGTGGCCCGTAGCGTGGTGGATTGGTCGGCGCTGGACGCCATTGGCCAGGTGAGTTTTGTTCATGACTACCCTGCCGACAACGCAACCCTGGCCGAGCGTCTGGGTGAGTTCGAAGTGATCTGTGTGATGCGCGAGCGCACCCGGTTCGACGAAGACCTGTTGCGGCAGTTGCCGACACTCAAACTGCTGGTCACCGGCGGCATGCGCAACGCCGCCCTGGACCTGAAAGCCGCTACCGCGCTGGGCATTCAGGTCTGCGGCACTGACAGCTACAAACACGCCGCCCCTGAACTGACCTGGGCGCTGATCATGGCCGCCACGCGTAACCTTGTGGTGGAAGCCAACGCCTTGCGCGCAGGTAAATGGCAACAAAGCCTGGGTGGCGACTTGCACGGCAAAACCCTGGCGATTCTCGGTCTGGGCAGCATTGGGCAACGTGTTGCCCGGTTCGGTCAGGTGTTCGGCATGCGGGTGATCGCCTGGAGCGAGAACCTGACCGCCGAGCGCGCGGCGGAATTCGACGTGACTTATGTCAGCAAACAAGAACTGTTCGAACAGGCCGACGTACTGTCGGTGCATCTGGTGCTCAGCGAGCGCAGCCGGGGAATGGTCGACGCCCAGGCGCTGGACTGGATGAAGCCCACGGCACTGCTGGTCAACACGGCCCGCGGGCCGATTGTCGATGAATCGGCGTTGATCAAGGCGCTGCAAAAACAACGCCTGGCCGGCGCGGCGCTGGACGTGTTCGAGCAGGAGCCGCTGCCCGCGCATCATCCGTTCCGGACGCTGGAGAATGTGCTGGCCACGCCGCATGTCGGGTACGTCAGTCGGCAGAACTATCAGCAGTTCTTTTCGCAGATGATCGAGGACATACAGGCTTGGTCAGCCGGAGAACCGATTCGTCTGCTGAGCTGACACCGAGTCATCGTTCTTCGAAGGAACGCCGCCCGGAGCCGACTCGCTCCCAGGTTCTGTGTCCGGCAAAAATCCAGTGTGGGAGCGGGCCTGCTCGCGAATGGCCGCACTACCGATCTAAACCTTTCACCACTACGAATGTCGCCGTGAGATATGTTGGCCTGTTTGATGTCTTAACCCTACCCGGTTCGAACTGAAACGCATCAACCTGTGGAGCACTGTCCATGAACATCCGTTTTGTTGCTTTCACTACCCCGCTGCTGCTTGTCTTCGCGCTGTCCGGTTCGCTTGCATTCGCCAATGGCGATGAAGAGGAACCGGCCAAACCCAATTGCCCGAAAGGTCAGGTCTGGGACAGCAAGCAGCAAAAATGCCTCATGCAGAACAGCAGCCTGGTCCCGGACGCCGACCGTACCGATTACGCCTATCGCCTGGCCAGGGACGGTCGCTACGAAGAAGCCCTTGCACTGCTCGACACGCTAGAACAGCCGAACACCGCCAAGGCCTTGAACTATCGCGGTTACGCCACGCGCAAACTCGGTCGCACCGATGAAGGCATCGGGTATTACCTGCAATCGGTAAAGCTCGACCCGCAGTACGCGCAAGTGCGTGAGTACTTGGGCGAAGCCTATGTGATCAAGGGTCGGCTGGACCTGGCGCAGGAGCAATTGCAGCAGATCAAATCGATCTGTGGCAGCAGCTGCGAGGAGTACCGGGACCTGGCCGAAGCCATCAACGATTCGTCGAAAACCTGACCCCCCAAGCGGACGGAGGTCGCCATCGCCAGCGATCAGGCAATACGCGCAGAACTGGGCCAGCATTTGGCGCGTCTATGGCGCTACGGCCTGCTGCTGTCCCGGCAACGGCATGTCGCCGAAGACCTGGTCCAGGCCACCTGCGTGCGGGCGCTCGAACGTGCCGGGCAATTTACCCCGGGAACGCGCATGGACCGTTGGCTGCTGAGTATTTTGCATTCGATCTGGCTCAACGAAGTGCGCTCGCGCCGGGTGCCTCAGGGCCAGGGTCTAATGGATGCCGACAACGCCTTGTCGTTCGACGGTGAATACGCGGCACAGCCCCCTGTCCTCGCCGCTCAGGTGATCCGGCGCGTCGATGCGTTGCCCGAAGCCCAGCGTGAAAGCGTATTTCTCGCCTATGTCGAGGGCCTGTCCTATCGCGAGGTCGCCGAGGTACTGCAAGTACCCATCGGCACCGTCATGAGTCGCCTGGCCGCCGCACGGGTGAAGTTGGCCGAGTACCCGCCGTTGCACGCCGTGCCACCGTCCGCCACAGGAGAACGTCGATGAACGATCACGCGATCCCTTCGGATGAGCAACTGGTGGCCTACCTCGACGACCAGCTCGACACCGAACAGCGCAGCCGCATCGACGCCGCCATTGCCGAAGACTCGCTGCTCAACCTGCGCCTGCAGTGGTTGGCCCGCAGCAGTCTGCCGTTCAAGGACGCCTACGATGAAGTGGGTCGGCAAGCGCCCACGGAACGCTTGCAGTCGATGCTCGACACCTTGCCCAGCCCCGAGCGTCCGGCGATGAACCGACGTTGGTTCCTTGCGGCGGCGGCCGCACTGGTGGTCAGCAGTGTGGTGGCGGACCGGTTGTTCCTCGGCTGGCAACAACACCTGCAGAAAAACAACTGGCGCGCACTGGTCGCGGACTACATGGCGCTCTACGTGGCGCAAACCCTCGACCATCTGCCCAGCGATGAAGCCGCCCAGCGCGCGCAATTGCGGACCATCGACGCGCGTCTGGGCCTCAACCTGGTGCCGGCCAAATTGACGTTGCCGCGCCCGCAATTCAAGCGCGCGCAAATCCTCGAATACGACGGCGTGCCCATCGCCCAGATGATCTGGCTCGACCCCGCGCACGGCCCGCTGGCACTGTGCATTACCCGCGCCAACAGCGGCCGTCGACAGTTTGCGCACGAGCGGCGGCGCGGGCTCAATGTCGTTTACTGGGCTGACCTGGAACACGCGTGGATGCTGATCGGGCATAACCCGGCGGCGGAACTGGAGGACATGGCCAGGTTGTTGCGGAGCCGGTTCAGTGCTTGAGTGCAGTGGCGGCTATGCACGGTTGTTGCGGATCGGGTGACAG
>DQGF01000176.1:3655-4131 GCA_003525045.1 Pseudomonas sp.
GCGGATCGGATGACAGTACTCATCGATAATGGCATCGCGATGGTTTCCGGATTTCATCAGGTCACGGGCCCTGGGTGGTTCTCCGGCCGCCCCCTGGATCAATGTGTATTCCACTTCGTCCCCGACGAAAAAACAGACCTCGCCTTCAACAGTGCAATTGGCGCCTATCCGGACCGCCAACCTGGAAGAGCAACCTTCGGTAGTGACCATGGCAAAGGTCGTCGGGATCGCTCCGACCTCGACCACGGTCAAAGCGCTGATCGTCCCCTTTCTGATTGTTGGAGCGACGGGTTCTTTCATTTCTGCTCTCCCTGCACCCGTTCATGCCGCCTCGGCTTGACTGCAGGGAGACATTGAAACGCGCAAGTGATGGAAATGACTACTGTCAGGTCTGACAGTACGGCCCGGGAACGAAGAGCAAAGGCTACCGCTTGTCGATTTTCTTCTGTGGCAAAAGAATTTACCTGAGGTGAAGG
>DQGF01000393.1 GCA_003525045.1 Pseudomonas sp.
CCTCAAAACCCTCGAGCCATCAACGATCCAAAGCACCTCCCCCTATCTCTCTGGCGATTCGAAAAAATTCCACCAGGCCGCCGACCGGGCCCTGGACCATTACCTCAAACCCGCCGTTCTCGAAGACGCCAACAGGCGGCGCAAACCCGCGATGATTTTCATCGTCGCCCCCGAAGTCGACAATGAAACGCTACTGGCCCAGGTCTGCGAATTGCTGGCTTCGGCCAATGCCATGGTCAGTGATTTGGCCGGGTTGATGGACGGGACCCAGCGCAACACGATGCTGGCGGTTCAGCAGGTCATCATGCTGGGTGAACTGGCGGTGAATCGGGTGCTGGATAATGTGGCGCCGCCGCAAAACGCTCAACCGCTGTTGAACAACTGACGAATCAGATTCGGTGTACTCCCGGTCCTACGCTTGAACGATCACTACCGCTTCCAGTGAAAGGCCCTGACGGGATTACTTCACGGCTATGGCATTCCCGGCCTGACGGTCGGCGCGCTGCAGGTACGCGGCAGCCAGGGCCCAACCTCTGCAGATTGGGCCTTTTGTCCTGTGGTTACTGATCCTTTTCGCAGTTGACCATCCACGACACACCAAACCGGTCGACCAGCATCCCGAAGCGCGCCGCCCAGAATGTGGCTTCCAGTGGCATTTGCACCTTGCCGTCTTCGGCCAGCGCGGTGAACACGCGTTCAGCCTCGGCAATGCTGTCGACATTCAGCGAGACCGAACAACCGGCCATTTCATCCGTGGGGCGATCCGGTGTGGTGTCAGAGCCCATGATCGCCTGGTCGCCCACCGACAGGCGGGTGTGGATGATCAGGTTGTGCAGGTCCGCCGCGAAGTGCTCGCGCGCCGGGCTTTCACCGAAGGTCATCATCATTTCGATCTGGCCTTGCAGGGCCTGGGCATAGAAGGTGAAGGCCGCTTTGCAGTCGCCATTGAAAATAAGGTAGGGATTGATTTTCATGTTTCAGCTCCCGGTCATTGAGGGGGACACATCGGTTGGACGATTGCTTCGTCAGCAAATTCCGATGCACTTCGACTCGGGTAGCAAAGCCCTAAAACGCTGCGGACGGTTGGGTTTTTTTAGATGTTTTTCCTATGGGCGAGGCGAGGCTTATTGCCTCCGGTGTGCGTCGTGGTATCAACACACGCTCGATCGCCCCACTGACCAGACTCTCCAGCAGTTCTTCACGATCCCGCTCGTCCAGCGGATGCTGCGCCAGCCAGCCGGGGGCGCTGTTGAGCAAATTGGCGATGGCGTGCCCGGCAGCGCGTTGCGCCTCTTCGTTGAGGCGGAGTTTCGTCCCGAGCATCGTCAGCAGGCGGCGCTCGTATTGTTCACGCAACTGCCGAACCCGCTCCTGTTGTTCTTCATTCAGGCAGCCGCTGTCGCGCTCCACCAGCCGAAAATGCCAAGGCATCTCCTGATGCAGATTCACATGCGCGCGGATCAGCGCCTGCAGTTTGTCGCGTTTGGCCGGAGCCTGTTGGGCGATGCGCCCCAGGGTGGCCAGCAGCTCTTCGTAAAATTCCTCGATCAGATCGAGCAGCAAGTGCTGCTTGCTGGGGTAATGGTGATACAACGAACCCGGGGCGAGCCCCAGGCACGTTGCGAGCTCACGCATGCCGACCTGGCCGAACCCCTTGCTGGCGAACAGCTCCAGCACCTTGTCCCGGTATTCGGCGAACCGTGAGCAACGCTCAGGCATAGGCATGGAAGCCGCGCCCCGTTTTGCGTCCCAGGTAGCCGGCGGCGACCATCTCCTTCAGCAGTGGCGCGGGGCGGTATTTGCTGTCGTTGAAACCTTCGTAGAAGGCTTCGAGAATCGCCAGCACGGTGTCCAGGCCGATCAGGTCCGCCAACGCCAGCGGGCCGATGGGCTGGTTGCAGCCCAAGCGCATGCCGGCGTCGATGTCTTTGGCGCTGGCCAGGCCTTCCTGTAACACCAGGATCGCTTCGTTGATCATCGGCACCAGGATCCGGTTGACCACGAAGCCCGGACGGTTGCCGGCGGTGATCGCGGTCTTGCCGAGGGTGGTGGCCATGTACAGCGCCAGGGCGTGGGTCGCGTCGCTGGTTTGCAGGCCGCGGATCACTTCGATCAGGCCCATCATCGGCACCGGGTTGAAGAAGTGCAGGCCGATGAAGCGTTCAGGCTGGCTGACGCTGGCGGCGAGTTGGGTGATGGACAGCGACGAGGTGTTGGAGGCAATCACACAGTCGGCGCCGACCTGCGCGGCAATCTGTTGCAGCACGCGCAGTTTCAGGTCGAGGTTTTCGGTGGCGGCTTCGATCACCAGTTGCACGTTCTGCAGGCTGCTGTAGTCGGTGCTGGTGCGGATCCTGTCGAGGGCGGCGAGCTTTTGCTCTTGGGACAATGTGTCTTTGGCGATCTGCCGGTCGAGGTTTTTGCCGACCGTCGCGATGGCCTTTTGCAGGGCGCTGTCGCAAATGTCGATCAAGGTCACGTTGAAGCCGGCCAGGGCGCAGACTTGCGCAATGCCGTTGCCCATGGTGCCCGCGCCGATCACGCCAATGTTTTGCAGATTCATGTTCCTGTCCTTGCGCTCAAACCTTGCGATACCTTGGCCGTCGCATCGGCCGAAGGCGTACTATTGGCCGCGAGTCTAGAGCCGGCAGGGCGGTTATCCTATGCCGAAACTGTTCAACGGCACTGGTTTTTTTGCCATTCGGATGATAGGGAGAGAAGCGTTCAAATGCGCGAAAAAGACTCGGTGGCCGCCTACTTCGTGCAGGCCATGGTCCAGGGGCTGGGGGACGATCCGCAGCGCCTGGGGGCTGTGCTGGAACAGGTGGGCATCGCCCCGGCGTTGATGGAACAACCCACGGCACGGGTCCCGGCCAGTGCATTTGCTGCGCTGTGGCTGATCCAGATCCGCGAACTCGACGACGAATTCTTCGGCCTCGACTCCCATGGCATGCCGCCGGGCAGCTTCGCCCTGATCTGCCGCGCGCTGATCCAGGAGCCCGACCTGCACAAAGCCATGCGCCAGTGCCTGGCCAACTTCGCCCTGTTCCTCCAGGACTTTCGCGGCACGCTGACCGTGCGCGGCAAGCGGGCGGTCATCAGCCTGGAAACCCGTGCGCAAAACGACGACCGCAGTCGATTGGGCGAAGAAACGTTCCTGATATTGATGATCAGCCTGCTGTGCTGGCTGGGCGGTCGACGCATCCCGATCGATCGCGCGGACTTCCGCCATAAGCGCGTCGCCCTCAGCGATGACCGTTTGCTCTGGGGGCCCAACCTGACCTTTGGCGCCGAACGCACCGAGATCGAATTTGCCAGCCACTACCTGCGCCTGCCGGTGGTTCAGGACCTGGCCTCACTGAAAGTATTCCTGCGCACCGCGCCGCAATGGCTGGTGATCCGCTTCCGCAACCAGCATGGCCTGGCCTCCCAGGTTCATCAGCGCCTGCGCCATAGCCATTACGGCGAATGGCCGACCTTGCAGGCCTTCGCCCTGGAACAACACCTGAGCCCCAGCACCTTCCGCCGCAAGCTGGAGCGCGAAGGCTGTTCGTATCAGGAGATCAAGGACGAAGTGCGGCGCGGAGTGGCATTCGAGCAGTTGCGCCAAAGCAAGGCGAGCATCGGCGATATTGCCGAGCGATTGGGGTTTCAGGAACCGAGCGCGTTTCATCGGGCGTTCAAGAAGTGGACGGGGGAGAGTCCGGGGCGGTATCGGGCGCGGTTTCAGGGGGAAGGGACTGAATGAGTCCGGCCCTTGATCGCGTCACTTCGCTGCTCGACCAGGCGAGACGCGCCTTGCTCCTGGTCTGGGCAACCTCTCGCGGTCTGTTCCTAGGGTTGGTCCTGGCAACCCTGATCGCCGGTGTCCTCCCGGCGCTGGCCGCCTGGCTGGGCCAGCGCATCGTCGATGCGGTGGTCACCGCCATGCAGTTGCACGCGCAGCAGGGCAGTGCGCCGTTGTGGCCGGTGGTGCGTTATGTGCTGTTTGAAGCCGGTGTGCTCGCATTGCTGTCCGGGGCCCAGCGGGCGTTGTCGGTGCAGCAGTCGTTGTTGCGGGTGCAGCTGGGGCAGAAGGTCAATACGATGATTCTGGAGAAGGCCCAGACGTTGTCGCTGGTGCAGTTCGAGAATTCCGAGTTCTACGACAAGCTGGTGCGGGTCCGGCGCGAGGCGTCGACCCGGCCGTTGGCGCTGGTGATGAAGTCGTTGGGGCTGATCCAGAACCTGATCGTGTTGATCAGTTTCGGCGTGTTGCTGGTGCACTTTTCGCCGTGGGCGCTGGTGCTGCTGGTGGTCGGCGCGTTGCCGGTGTTCTTTGCCGAAGCGCATTTTTCCGGGGATGCCTTCCGGTTGTTCACCCGCCGCGCGCCGGAGAGTCGCCAGCAAAATTACATCGAGACGCTGCTGTCCCATGAAGGCTATATCAAAGAGGTCAAGCTGTTCGGTTTTGCGCCGCTGTTGTTGAAGCGTTATCGCGAGACGTTCGCCCGTCTCTATGCCGAAGACCGACGGTTGACGCTGCGCCGTGATGGCTGGGGTTTCGGGCTGGGCCTGCTGGGCACCGCGGCGTTTTATCTGGCGTATGCCTGGGTGGTGGTCGATGCCGTCCACGGCAACATCAGCCTCGGCCAGATGACCATGTACCTGGTGTTGTTCAAGCAGGGGCAGACGGCGGTGAGCAGCAGCCTCAGCGCCATCAGTGGTCTTTACGAAGATGGCCTCTACCTGTCGAGTCTTTATGAATACCTGGCGGAACCGGTGGTGGTCGATACCGGCAGCCTGACGGTGGGCGCGCTGCCCGGCGATGGTTTGCGTTTCGAGAACGTCGGTTTCCGTTATCCGGGGGCGAGCCGCGCCGCGCTGGAAGGCATCGATCTGCACCTGGTGCCCGGACACAGCGTGGCGCTGGTGGGGGAGAACGGTTCGGGCAAGACCACGCTGATCAAACTGCTGGCCCGTCTGTACCGTCCCGATCAGGGCCGCATTCTGCTGGACGGCAGCGATCTGCAGGCGTGGGAAGAAGACGCGCTGCGTCGACGCATCGGCGTGATTTTTCAGGACTACATCCGTTACCAGTTCTCTGTCGGCGAGAACATCGGCGTCGGCGATACCCTGGCGTTCAACGATGAACAGCGTTGGCAGGAGGCTGCCGCCGAAGGCATGGCTGCGCCCTTTATCGAACGCCTGGATCGAGGATATGCCACACAACTGGGACGCTGGTTCGCCGGTGGGCAGGAACTGTCCGGCGGGCAATGGCAGAAGGTCGCCTTGTCCCGCGCCTACATGCGCCGCGAGGCCGACATCCTGATTCTCGATGAGCCGACCTCGGCGCTGGACCCGGCGGCGGAAGCCGCGGTGTTCGAGCATTTCAGCGAACACACCGAAGGCCGCATGACGTTACTGATTTCCCACCGCTTTTCCAGCGTGCGCAATGCCGATCACATCATCGTGCTGGATCAGGGTTCGATCCTGGAGCGGGGAGATCATGACAGTCTGGTGACGGCGGGCGGGCGCTATGCGCAGTTGTTCAACTTGCAGGCCAAGGG
>DQGF01000462.1 GCA_003525045.1 Pseudomonas sp.
CACATCTGGTTCCTGAAATCGCTGCCGTCGCGTATCGGCTTGCTGATGGACATGACCCTGCGTGATATCGAACGCGTTCTCTACTTCGAGAGCTATGTCGTTATCGACCCGGGCATGACCACCCTTGAAAAAGGTCAGCTGCTCAACGACGAGCAGTACTTCGAAGCGCTGGAAGAGTTCGGCGACGATTTCGATGCCCGCATGGGTGCCGAAGCTGTCCGTGAACTGCTGCACGCTATCGACCTGGAACACGAGATTGGCCGTCTGCGTGAAGAAATTCCGCAAACCAACTCCGAAACCAAAATCAAGAAGCTGTCCAAGCGTCTGAAGTTGATGGAAGCCTTCCAGGGTTCCGGCAACCTTCCAGAATGGATGGTGCTGACCGTTCTGCCGGTTCTGCCGCCAGATCTGCGTCCACTGGTCCCGCTGGATGGCGGTCGCTTCGCGACTTCCGACCTCAACGATCTGTATCGTCGAGTGATCAACCGTAACAACCGCTTGAAGCGCCTGCTTGATCTGTCCGCTCCGGACATCATCGTGCGCAACGAAAAGCGTATGTTGCAGGAAGCCGTCGACGCACTGCTCGACAACGGTCGTCGTGGCCGCGCTATCACCGGTTCCAACAAGCGTCCTCTGAAATCCCTGGCTGACATGATCAAGGGTAAACAAGGTCGTTTCCGTCAGAACTTGCTCGGTAAGCGTGTTGACTACTCCGGTCGTTCGGTAATTACCGTAGGTCCGACCCTGCGTCTGCACCAGTGCGGTCTGCCGAAGAAAATGGCTCTCGAGCTGTTCAAGCCGTTCATTTTCGGCAAGCTGGAAATGCGTGGTCTCGCGACCACCATCAAAGCTGCCAAGAAGATGGTCGAGCGCGAGCTGCCGGAAGTTTGGGACGTTCTCGCTGAAGTCATTCGCGAACACCCGGTTCTCCTCAACCGTGCACCGACCCTTCACCGTCTGGGTATCCAGGCGTTTGAACCGGTACTGATCGAAGGTAAAGCTATCCAGCTGCACCCGCTGGTCTGTGCTGCGTACAACGCCGACTTCGACGGCGACCAAATGGCCGTGCACGTACCGCTGACACTGGAAGCCCAGTTGGAAGCGCGTGCGTTGATGATGTCGACCAACAACATTCTGTCGCCAGCCAACGGTGAGCCAATCATCGTTCCGTCGCAGGACGTTGTATTGGGTCTGTACTACATGACTCGTGAAGCGATCAACGCCAAGGGCGAAGGTCGTGTGTTCGCGGATCTGCAAGAAGTTGACCGTGTGTTCCGTGCCGGCGAAGCCGCACTGCACGCCAAGGTTAAAGTGCGGATCAACGAAACCGTCAACGATCGTGATGGTGGCAGCGTCAAGAACACTCGTATCGTCGACACCACTGTCGGCCGTGCGCTGTTGTTCCAGGTTGTTCCACCGGGCCTGTCGTACGACGTCGTCAACCAGCCGATGAAGAAAAAGGCGATCTCCAAGCTGATCAACCAGTGCTATCGCGTGGTTGGTTTGAAAGAGACCGTGATCTTCGCTGACCAGTTGATGTACACCGGTTTTGCCTATTCGACCATTTCCGGCGTTTCTATCGGTGTTAACGACTTCGTTATCCCGGATGAAAAAGCCCGCATCATCGGTGCTGCTACCGACGAAGTGAAAGAGATCGAAAGTCAGTACGCCTCCGGCCTGGTAACCCAGGGCGAGAAGTACAACAAAGTGATCGACCTTTGGTCCAAGGCGAACGACGAAGTTTCCAAGGCGATGATGGCCAACCTCTCGAAAGAGAAAGTCATCGACCGTCATGGCGTCGAAGTCGACCAAGAGTCCTTCAACTCGATGTACATGATGGCCGACTCGGGCGCACGGGGTTCTGCTGCGCAGATCCGTCAGCTCGCCGGTATGCGTGGCCTGATGGCCAAGCCGGACGGTTCCATCATCGAAACGCCGATTACTGCGAACTTCCGTGAAGGTTTGAGCGTACTTCAGTACTTCATCTCCACTCACGGTGCTCGTAAAGGTTTGGCGGATACCGCGTTGAAAACGGCGAACTCCGGTTACCTGACTCGTCGTCTGGTAGACGTGGCGCAGGATCTGGTAGTAACCGAGATCGATTGCGGCACCGAACATGGCCTGGTAATGACTCCGCACATTGAAGGCGGTGACGTTGTTGAGCCGCTGGGTGAGCGCGTATTGGGTCGTGTTATCGCCCGTGACGTGTTCAAGCCAGGTTCCGAAGAAATCATCGTTCCTGCCGGCACACTGGTAGACGAGAAGTGGGTCGAGTTCATCGAGCTGAACAGCATCGACGAAGTGATCGTGCGTTCGCCGATCAGCTGCGAAACCCGCTTTGGTATTTGCGCCAAGTGCTACGGCCGTGATCTGGCTCGTGGTCACCAGGTGAACATCGGTGAAGCGGTCGGCGTTATCGCTGCCCAGTCCATCGGTGAGCCGGGTACCCAGCTGACCATGCGTACGTTCCACATCGGTGGTGCGGCAAGCCGGACCTCCGCAGCCGACAGCGTTCAGGTGAAGAATGGCGGTACCGTCCGTCTGCATAACCTGAAGCACGTTGAGCGAGTGGATGGTTGCCTGGTTGCTGTGTCCCGTTCCGGTGAGCTGGCGATCGCTGATGACTTTGGTCGTGAGCGCGAGCGTTACAAGCTGCCGTACGGTGCTGTGATTTCGGTTAAAGAAGGTGACAAGGTCGACGCTGGCGCAATCGTGGCCAAGTGGGATCCGCACACTCACCCAATCGTTACCGAAATGAAAGGTACCGTGACCTACGTGGGCATGGAAGAAGGCATCACGATCAAGCGTCAGACTGACGAATTGACCGGTATGACCAACATTGAAGTACTCGACGCCAAAGACCGTCCAGCTGCCGGTAAAGATATCCGTCCTGCTGTGAAGATGGTTGATGACAACGGCAAGGATCTCTTGCTGCCGGGTACCGACGTAATTGCTCAGTACTTCCTGCCTGCCAACGCCCTGGTCGGTGTAGCGGACGGTGCGAAAATCGCGATCGGTGACGTTATCGCTCGTATTCCGCAAGAGACTTCGAAAACCCGTGACATCACCGGTGGTCTGCCGCGTGTTGCCGACTTGTTCGAAGCTCGTCGTCCGAAAGAAGCCTCGATTCTGGCTGAAGTCAGCGGCACCATCGCGTTCGGTAAAGAGACTAAAGGCAAGCGCCGTCTGGTCATTACCCCGAACGACGGTAGCGATCCGTACGAAGAGCTGATTCCGAAGTGGCGTCACCTGAACGTCTTCGAAGGCGAACAGGTAAACCGCGGCGAAGTTATCTCCGACGGCCCGAGCGATCCACACGACATCCTGCGTCTGCTGGGTGTGAGTGCGCTGGCCAAGTACATCGTGAACGAGATCCAGGACGTTTATCGTCTGCAAGGCGTGAAGATCAACGACAAGCACATCGAGACCATCCTGCGTCAGATGCTGCGTAAAGTTGAAATCGCTGAATCCGGCGATTCCACTTTCATCAAGGGCGACCAGATGGAATTGACTCACGTTCTGGTAGAGAACGAGCGTCTGGCTGGCGACGAGAAATTCGTTTCCAAGTTCACTCGCGTGTTGCTGGGTATCACCAAGGCGTCGTTGTCCACCGAATCGTTCATATCGGCGGCTTCCTTCCAGGAAACCACTCGCGTACTGACCGAAGCGGCGGTAACCGGCAAGCGCGATTACCTGCGCGGCCTGAAAGAAAACGTGGTCGTGGGTCGTCTGATCCCGGCCGGTACCGGTCTGGCTTATCACAGCGAGCGCAAGCGTCGCCGTGAAGCTGACAAACCGTTGCGCGTGAGCGCCAGTGAAGTGGAAGCTGCACTGACCGAAGCGCTGAACTCGAGCGGTAACTGAGTTCTGCGATAAATGAGCGTAAGGCCCTGGCCGTTCCGTTCATCGAATCGAGACATTTTGTCGAGGTTGGATGAGCAGGGAGGTCGGGGCCTTGCCTTGACTGGGGGCAAGATCCTCTTTAGACTCTTGTACCCCTAAATTTGGCGGGAATTCGTTCCTGCCATTTTTGCTTTTCTTGCAAGACAATAGCGTCGCAAGACAACAGTGGAGCTAGTAGATGGCAACTATCAACCAGCTGGTACGTCAGCCGCGTAAGCGTATCGTCGAGAAATCCGACGTGCCTGCGCTGCAGAACTGCCCGCAACGTCGTGGCGTATGCACCCGTGTGTATACCACCACGCCGAAAAAACCTAACTCGGCACTGCGTAAAGTATGCCGTGTGCGTCTGACCAACGGTTTCGAGGTTTCCTCGTACATCGGCGGTGAAGGCCACAACCTGCAAGAGCACAGCGTGGTACTGATCCGCGGCGGTCGTGTAAAAGACTTGCCAGGTGTTCGTTACCACACCGTGCGCGGTTCTTTGGATACTTCCGGCGTTAAAGGTCGTAACCAGGGTCGTTCGAAGTACGGTACCAAGAAGCCTAAGTAGTAGTGGCTTTTTGTAAGAACTGATTTTCTATTTTTCTGAGTCGATAAGAGTAAGGTCGGAGGCGTCCCGAAAGGGCACCGATTCCGAGCGAACCTGAAGACCGTTTGAGGGCTTATCCATGCCAAGAAGACGCGTAGCAGCCAAGCGCGAAGTGCTTGACGATCCAAAATACGGCAGCCAGATCCTGGCCAAGTTCATGAACCACGTAATGGAAAGCGGCAAGAAAGCCGTTGCCGAGCGTATCGTTTATGGCGCGCTGGAAAAGGTTAAAGAACGCAAGAACAGCGACCCCCTGGAAATCTTCGAGAAAGCTCTCGACGCCATCGCTCCGCTGGTCGAAGTAAAGTCGCGCCGTGTAGGCGGTGCTACTTACCAGGTTCCGGTTGAAGTTCGTCCGTCCCGCCGTAACGCTCTGGCAATGCGCTGGTTGGTAGACTTCGCCCGTAAGCGCGGCGAGAAGTCTATGGCTCTGCGTTTGGCTGGCGAACTGTTGGACGCTGCCGAAGGCAAAGGTGCTGCAGTTAAGAAGCGTGAAGACGTGCACCGTATGGCTGAAGCCAACAAGGCTTTCTCGCACTACCGCTTCTAATTTTAGCGTCACTAATTTTGCGAGGGCTTTATGGCTCGTACTACACCGATTAACCGCTACCGTAACATTGGTATCGTTGCTCACGTGGATGCTGGTAAAACCACCACCACCGAGCGCGTCCTTTTTTACACTGGCAAAAGTCACAAAATGGGCGAGGTGCATGACGGCGCCGCGACCACAGACTGGATGGTGCAGGAGCAGGAGCGTGGTATTACCATTACTTCTGCTGCCATTACCGCCTTCTGGCAGGGTTCCGAGAAGCAGCACAAAGATCAATACCGCTTCAACGTCATCGACACCCCGGGCCACGTTGACTTCACTATTGAAGTTGAGCGTTCCCTGCGTGTTCTCGATGGCGCGGTCGTTGTGTTCTGCGGCACCTCGGGTGTTGAGCCTCAGTCGGAAACCGTATGGCGTCAAGCCAACAAGTACGGCGTTCCACGTCTTGTTTACGTAAACAAGATGGACCGTGCTGGTGCCAACTTCCTGCGCGTGATCGGTCAGATCAAGCAGCGTCTGGGTCACACCCCGGTGCCAATCCAGTTGGCTATCGGTTCCGAAGACAACTTCCAGGGTCAGATCGATCTGATGGCCATGGAAGCTGTTTACTGGAATGACTCTGACAAAGGCATGGTTCCAGTTCGTAAGTCTATCCCTGCTGAGCTGCAGGAACTGGCTGACGAGTGGCGCGGCAACATGGTTGAGGCTGCGGCCGAAGCCAGCGAAGAGCTGATGAACAAGTACCTCGAAGGTGAAGAACTCACCAACGCGGAAATCAAGGCCGCTCTGCGTCAGCGTACTATCGCTGGTGAGATCGTTCTGGCTGTTTGCGGTTCTTCCTTCAAGAACAAGGGCGTTCCCCTGGTTCTCGACGCCGTGATCGACTACCTGCCGGCTCCTTCCGATATTCCTGCCATCAAGGGTACTGACCCGGATGACGAGACCAAGGAAATGGAGCGTCACGCAGACGACAGCGAGCCGTTCTCGGCCCTGGCGTTCAAGATCGCTACCGACCCATTCGTGGGTACCTTGACCTTTGTCCGCGTTTACTCGGGCGTGTTGGCCTCCGGCGACGGCGTGATCAACTCGGTAAAAGGCAAGAAAGAGCGCGTGGGTCGTATGGTGCAAATGCACGCAAACGCCCGTGAAGAAATCAAGGAAGTGCGCGCTGGTGACATCGCGGCCTTGATCGGCATGAAGGACGTCACCACTGGTGAGACTTTGTGCAACGCTGACAAGCCAATCATCCTGGTTCGCATGGACTTCCCGGAGCCGGTTATTTCGGTTGCCGTAGAGCCAAAGACCAAGGACGACCAGGAAAAAATGGGTATCGCACTGGGCAAACTTGCTCAGGAAGACCCGTCTTTCCGCGTCAAGACTGATGAAGAGACTGGTCAAACGATCATCTCTGGCATGGGCGAGTTGCACCTGGACATCCTGGTTGACCGGATGCGCCGTGAGTTCAACGTCGAAGCCAACATCGGTAAGCCTCAAGTTTCGTACCGTGAGCGCATCACGAAGAGCTGCGAAATTGAAGGCAAGTTCGTTCGCCAGTCCGGCGGTCGTGGCCAGTTCGGTCATTGCTGGATTCGCTTTGCTCCTGCTGACGAAGGTCAGGAAGGTCTGCAATTCCTGAACGAAGTAGTGGGTGGTGTGGTTCCTAAGGAATACATCCCGGCTATCCAGAAGGGTATCGAAGAGCAGATGAAGAACGGCGTTGTCGCCGGCTATCCGCTGATCGGCCTGAAGGCTACCGTGTTTGATGGTTCCTACCACGACGTCGACTCCAACGAGATGGCGTTTAAAGTGGCTGCTTCCATGGCGACCAAGCAACTGGCCCAGAAGGGCGGTGGTGAGTTGCTTGAGCCGATCATGGCGGTAGAGGTTGTTACGCCTGAAGACTATATGGGTGACGTGATGGGCGACCTTAACCGTCGTCGCGGCATGATCCTGGGTATGGAAGATACGGTTTCCGGCAAAGTGATTCGTGCCGAGGTTCCGTTGGGCGAGATGTTCGGTTACGCAACCGACGTTCGTTCCATGTCCCAAGGTCGCGCAAGCTACTCTATGGAATTCAAAAAATACAATACAGCTCCGTCGCATATCGTCGAAACTGTTACCAAAAAACAAGGCTGATTCAGCCCCTTTAGGCTAGGAGTTAATTGTCGTGGCTAAAGAAAAATTTGACCGTACCCTCCCGCACGTCAACGTTGGCACCATCGGTCACGTCGACCACGGTAAAACCACGCTGACCGCTGCTCTGACTCGCGTCTGCTCCGAAGTTTTCGGTTCGGCCGTTGTTGCTTTCGACAAGATCGACAGCGCTCCGGAAGAAAAGGCTCGTGGTATCACCATCAACACCGCGCACGTTGAATACAACTCGCTGATCCGTCACTACGCTCACGTTGACTGCCCAGGTCACGCTGACTATGTGAAGAACATGATCAC
>DQGF01000460.1:0-2299 GCA_003525045.1 Pseudomonas sp.
ATCAGCTCGATGTGATCTTCCTGGCGTTGCTCCTCGGCATTCATCGCCGCCAGCAGTGCATCGTCGTAACCCTTGATCTGGTCTTGCTTGCTGAACATCGCGTCTCTCCCAGCGGCGGTGGTGCGCCATTCGTCTCGGTGAGGCACCGGCCTTTCGGCAGTGCCCTTTGAATGCGATGGTATGACCGGCGCAGACAGGCCAAATGCCTACGGACGCCACGCAAAGGTGCGTTTACGACATGGCGGGAGATGGCATGCCGAACACACTCCTCGCATCAACGAAGATCCCTGTGGGAGCGGGCTTGCTCGCGAAGGCGGTGTATCAGCAACATTGATGTCGCCTGGCACTCCCTCTTCGCGAGCAAGCCCGCTCCCACAGGGTTAAGCGGCGATCTGACGGACGAGTAACAGCAGGAGAAAATGCAGCGGATACAGGGCATAAGCCCAACGCCGCATCGGCGGTGGCTTGAGATGCTTGGCATGTCGCAACAAGAACAGCCCCATCATTGGCGCGATCAGACAAGCGGCGAAGCCAAGGATGGCCGCACCGTTGCCGAGTCGGGCGGAGTAATACAGCACCTCCCACTGATTGGCCGCCAGACACACCAGCCCCGGCAACAGACTGAAATACCAGGGCCGCCTGATCACCAGTAACATCGCCAACGGCAGCAACACCCCGAATAAACCGAACATCAGTCGCTCCGGGAACAGTGCCGCCAGCACCACGGCAGCCACCGCCAGCAGTCGTGATTGCAGCAGCGGTTGCTGCCAGCCTCGCGCCACCAACAGGCCCAGCGCCAGCGTGGGCAATACGTTGAAGGTGTCGGGATCAGGAATGAACATTCGGTAGGGGATTTCGCTGACCGCACTGAACAGCAATAGCCAGCCCAGATATCGCCACTGACCATCGGTCGTTACGGCTCGGGCCCGCGACAGATTGGCTGCCATCGCCAGGCAGAACCACGGAAACGCCAGCCGCCCTGGAACATAAAGAATATCGACGGAATAACCGACATATCGCAGGTGATCGAGCACCATGCTCAACAGTGCCAGCCACTTGAGCAGATCCAGTGCACCGTCCCGTTGAGTCATGTGCATAATTGCCCGTCAACCGTGTATTTTTCTGACAGAAACATCCCGTGTGCTCCCCGGACGATCTTCGATAGAGTGCGCACCATCATTGACCACGAATGCTCTTCACCATAAGAGCCTCGACCACGGAAGCCGGCCATGACCGATAAGAGCCAACAATTCGCCAGCGACAACTATTCCGGTATCTGCCCTGAAGCCTGGGCTGCCATGGAACAGGCCAACCACGGCCATCAGCGTGCGTATGGCGACGATGAATGGACCGCCCGCGCGGCCGATCAATTCCGCAAATTGTTCGAAACCGACTGCGAAGTGTTCTTCGCCTTCAACGGCACCGCGGCCAACTCCCTGGCCCTGTCGTCGCTGTGCCAGAGTTACCACAGCGTGATCTGCTCGGAAACCGCCCACGTCGAAACCGACGAATGCGGCGCACCGGAGTTCTTCTCCAACGGTTCCAAATTGCTGGTCGCCCGCACCGAAAACGGCAAGCTGACTCCGGAATCGATCCGCGAGATTGCCCTGAAGCGCCAGGACATCCACTACCCGAAACCGCGCGTAGTGACCCTGACCCAGGCCACCGAAGTCGGCAGCATCTACACCCCTGAAGAAATCCGCGCCATCAGCGCCACCTGCAAAGAACTGGGCCTGAACCTGCACATGGACGGCGCGCGCTTCTCCAATGCCTGCGCCTACCTGGGCTGCTCGCCAGCGGACCTGACCTGGAAGGCCGGCGTCGATGTGTTGTGCTTTGGCGGTACGAAAAACGGCATGGCGGTGGGTGAAGCGATCTTGTTCTTCAATCACAAACTGGCTGAAGACTTCGACTACCGCTGCAAACAGGCCGGTCAGCTGGCTTCAAAGATGCGATTCCTCTCGGCCCCGTGGGTCGGGATCCTGGAAAACGACGCCTGGCTCAAATACGCCCGCCACGCCAACCACTGCGCACAGTTGCTGGCTGAGCTAGTCAGCGACATTCACGGCGTGGAACTGATGTTCCCGGTGCAGGCCAACGGCGTATTCCTGCAACTCTCGGAACCGGCAATTGCCGCGCTGACGGCCAAGGGCTGGCGCTTCTACACCTTCATCGGCAACGGCGGTGCACGCTTCATGTGTTCGTGGGATACCGAAGAAGAGCGCGTGCGGGAACTGGCGGCGGATATTCGCGAAGTGATGTCCCGCTAAGCACCCCCCCTGTGGCGAGGGAGCTTGCT
>DQGF01000460.1:2617-4179 GCA_003525045.1 Pseudomonas sp.
CGCTGGGTCGCGAAGCGGCCCCCACCACGCTACCGCGATCTGCCTGATATACCGCAGTGTCCGGTTTTACCAGTGCTTCGCACTGGAGCGGGAGCAAGCTCCCTCGCCACAAAAGCCCTCACAAGCAGCTCCTCCCGGTTGTCCTGGTCTACATTGATTGGCGAGCCGCTTCTATCCGCTCAGACAATAATAATCAGGAGCGCACGCATGTCATTACAAGGCAAAACCCTGTTCATCACCGGCGCCAGCCGCGGGATCGGGCGCGAGATCGCGCTGCGGGCCGCGCGCGACGGCGCCAACATCGTGATTGCCGCCAAAAGCGCCGAGCCGCATCCCAAGCTGCCGGGCACGATTTTCAGTGTGGCGCAGGAAGTCGAAGCCGCCGGCGGCAAGGCGCTGGCATTGCAGGTGGATGTGCGCGATGAAGTCGCGGTGCGTGGGGCCCTGGCCCAGGCCAACGAACATTTCGGCGGCATTGATGCACTGGTCAACAATGCCGGCGCGATCAAGCTGACCGGGGTTCAACATCTTGAGCTCAAGCGCTTCGATCTGATGCACCAGATCAACACCCGCGCCGTGCTGCTGTGCAGCCAGGCCGCCCTGCCCTACTTGAAGAAGACCAGCGGCCATATCCTCAACCTGTCGCCGCCGCTGAACCTGGCCACCCAGTGGTTCGCCCAGTACAGCCCCTACACCGTGACCAAATACGGCATGAGCATGCTGACCCTGGGTATGAGCGAGGAATTCAAGAACTACGGCATCAGCGTCAATTCGTTGTGGCCGCAGACCATGATCGCCACTGCTGCGATCGAGTTTCAACTCGGGTCACGCGAGTCCTTCAAGCACGCGCGCACGCCCGCGATCATGGCGGATGCCGCCCACGTCATTCTGGACAGCTGCGGTCGCAGCATTACCGGACGGTTGCTGATCGATGAGGAAATTCTGGGAGAACACGGGGTGACGGATTTTCAACGGTATCGGTTTGCGCCGGATACAACCGACGCGCTGATGCCGGATCTGTTTGTGGATTGATCGCAAGTGCTCCCATCCTGCCCTCGGGACGGGAGCAGGCTGGTTTTGTATTGCAACGGTTCACGGCTCGTATTTCACCGAGTTCGCTCCATTGCGCCATTTTCGGAATCGACCTACATAAATGCCCAGAACTCCTGTCGTAGACTCCCCCTGACTACAAGGAGTGGAATCTATGGCTAATCACGGTTACATGACTATCACCGGCAATGCTCAAGGTCTGATTTCAGCGGGCTGTTCAACCCAGGACTCTGTTGGCAACAAGTATCAGGCAGCGCACACGGATGAAATTATGGTGTTGTCTTACAGCCATAACATGGCCAACATCGGGAATATCAATAGGTCGACCCACAGCCCGATCAACATCACGAAAGCCGTCGATAAATCATCACCGCTACTCGCTCAAGCGCTTTCAAACAGAGAAGAAATAAACTGCACGATCAGTTTCTACCGAGTGTCGTCCGCTGGCGGGCAGGAAAAGTTCTATTCAGTTTCGATCAATGGTGGGGTGATTACTGACCTGACGCTTGAGA
>DQGF01000274.1:0-177 GCA_003525045.1 Pseudomonas sp.
CGCCTGGGCCAGGCGCCGGGTCTGTTGGTCGCTGACCGCCAGGTCGCTGCGCATCTGCTCGATCGCGTGAAACAGACTGTCCAGCTGCTCGCGGTTGGTCTGCGCGCCCTTGGCGATGTCCCCGACCTGGCTTTCGACGCCGGCCGCCAGACGCGCGATGTCTTGCAGATGCTTCCC
>DQGF01000274.1:489-659 GCA_003525045.1 Pseudomonas sp.
GTGTGCTCGACCTGTTCGACGCCGCTGTCGAGATCGCTGGACAGCTGGCGGATCTGCTCCACCACTTGCGCGGTGCGCTGGCGGATATCGGAGACCATCTCTGCGACTTCGCCAGTGGCCGTCGCCGTGCGTGCGGCCAGAGCACGAACCTCATCGGCCACCACCGCAAA
>DQGF01000274.1:944-7673 GCA_003525045.1 Pseudomonas sp.
CGCACTTCATCGGCCACCACCGCAAACCCGCGACCTTGTTCGCCGGCCCGCGCCGCTTCGATCGCCGCGTTCAAGGCCAGCAGATTGGTCTGACTGGCGATGGACTGGATCACCAGGGTCACCCGCTGGATATCGTCACTGCGCAGGCTCAGGGCTTCGATCAGCTCCCGGCTGTTACTGGCGCGCTGGCTGAGTTGATGCATGCGATCGATGGACTCGAGCAGCTCCGTGCGCCCTGCCGCACTGCTCCGGTAAGCCTCGCTGGCGGCACTGAGCGCTTCGCGGCTGAGGGTTGAGGTCGCTTGTTCGGTGGCGATCATCACTTCGGCATTGCTGACAATCTGCGCGGCGGCACTGAGTTGCGATTGCAGTTTGTCGGCCAGCTGCTTGACCGAATAGGCCACGCCGGCGGCCGACAATGCGTTATGACTGGTGGTATAGGAAAGATCGCGAGTCAACTCAGCCAGGGTGTCGGCGTTGTCGGCAGGGGTTTCAGTGATCGGTCGCGAGCGCAGACGCGGCAGCCAGATGATCAGCACGGCCAATGGCAGGCCAAGGTAGAGCGACCCGTCGCCCAGCGCCATGCCACACAACAAGAGCATCAGGGCGATGCTTTGCAGGGTCGGCGTCAGCCACAGGTTTTTCGGCAAAAGTGCTGGTGCAGGCACTGCCCCAACAAGAGATCCGTCTCGCGTCATCGTCGTCACCCCAGGTAGCTTCTAATTGTTGTAACCGCATTAAACGCCACTACAGGGCCATTATCCATGATCCGTTAGTAGTGGGGGGTGAGGCGGAACAATGGAAGTGCTTGAGGTTTTGCGGGCGACAAAAAGCTTCGCGGGCAAGCCTCGCTCCTACGGTTGCGTAAGAGTGAGGCTTGCCCGCGATGGGGGCGTTACTGAATCAGGCCTGACGCTGGTGCTTGTCGATCTGTTCGTGACGCTCTTGAGCTTCGATGCAGTACTTGGTGGTCGGGCTGATCAGCAGGCGCTTGAGGCCAATGGCCTCGCCGCTGTCGTCGCACCAGCCGAAGCTGTCTTCTTTAATGCGTTCCAGAGCCTGTTCCAACTGAGGCAGCATGCGCTGGTCGCGATCGATCGCGTTCACCAGCCAGGTGCGCTCTTCTTCGACGGACGCAGCGTCAGCCGGATCGGCCGGAGTGTCCAGGCTCTCGATGGCGATGCGGTTCTGTTCGATGCGCTCATGGGTTTCGACTTTCATGTTCTGCAACAGCTCGGAGAAAAAAGCATGTTGCTCGGCATTCATGTAGTCATCCGCCGGCATGGCCAGCAACTTGTCCTTTGTCATTGATATCTCTATAAAAAAACGTGCATTAAGGCGAATTAGGGAGCGTTCCGGCGGACCTGGTCGGTCATCGGAAAGGCGCCAATTATTCCAAGCGCCACCCGGCACTCAATTTACGAGGGGCGGCAGTCTAAGGCCGACTTGAGGCCTCAGCAACTGAAAAGACAGCGAATTCGTCCGACAAAGCCCAGAAAGTGCTCTACGGCAAGCTATGTGGTGGTTATCGGAGTGCGTTTATAGCAAGAAATTCAATCGAGCGGCGGTATATAGAAGACAAACGGCTGCGCCACGCGGGTCAGGCGTGGCGCATTTTGCTGTTTGCTTCGGCTTCAGCGTTTGAGTTTACGCTTGTTGCGGTACTGGTCGATCACCACCGCCACCACAATGATCAATCCCTTGATGATGTCCTGAATATACGCATCAACCCCGACAAAGGTAAAGCCGCTGGCCATCACTCCCAGGATCAACGCGCCGATCACGGTCCCGGTGATGCGCCCGACGCCACCGGCCAGGCTGGTGCCGCCGATCACTGCCGCGGCAATCGCATCCAGCTCGTACGACATGCCCATCCCGGCCTGCCCGGTCGCGGCCCGTGCCGAAGCCACCACCCCTGCCAGGCCAGCGAGCAACCCGGCGATGCTATAGACGATCACCAGATGCCGCTTGACGTTGATCCCCGAGGTGCGCGCCGCCTGCATGTTGCCGCCGATGGCGTAGGTGTACTTGCCGTACTTGGTATAGCGCAGGGCGATGTGAAAGATCACCGCGACCACCAGGAAAATCACCACCGGCATCGCGCCGTGTCCGATGGCGGTGTAGGAATCCGAGAGCATGCTCACCGGCTGACCTTCGGTGTAGTAACGCGCCAGGCCGCGAGCCGAGACCATCATGCCGAGGGTGGCAATGAACGGCGGAATGCCGGTGATGGCGATGATGCTGCCGTTGATCGCCCCCGCCAGCAGCCCCACTCCGAGCCCCGCGATCACCGGAATCCACACCGGCAAGTCGGTCAGGGAGGGGAACACCGCTCGGGCAAAGTCGGAAGTCTGGGCCAGGCTGGCGGCGATCATCGCCGACAGCGCCAGCACCGAGCCGGAGGACAGGTCAATACCGGTGGTGATGATGACCTGGGTGACGCCGATGGCCAGCAGGCCGATGATCGACACTTGCAGGATCATCAACACCAGGCGCTGGGAGTTCATCAGGAAGCTCTGGTCGCGCACGATCCAGCCGAACACTTCGAACACCAGGCCGATGCCGATCAGCACCAGGAAGATACTCAGTTCGGTCGGAAAGCGCCGGCGACTCTTGACCGGTACCGTTGCTGGCTTGTTTTCCAGTATCGCGTTCATAACCCACCCTTCAAATGAAATCCGTGTAGCGAGAGAGCTTGCTGGTGGCGAGGGAGCTTGCTCCCGTTGGACTGCACAGCAATCCCACTCTTTTGGGGCCGCTTCGCGTCTCGGCGGGAGCAAGCTCCCTCGCCACAGAGACTCTGTTCACCCTTACTTAAACTGTGTTTACCCTTGACTCAATGGCACTGGGACATGCCCGAGGCCAGTTGCATGACCCGTTCCTGGGTCGCTTCGCTGCGGTCGAGGGTGCCCATCAGGTCACCCTCGTGCATGACCATCACCCGGTCGCTCATGCCGAGCACTTCCGGCAGCTCCGAGGAAATCATGATCACCGCCATGCCTTCGCTGGCCAGGTAGGAAATAAGCCGATAGATCTCGGCCTTGGCGCCGACATCGATGCCGCGGGTCGGTTCGTCGAGAATCAGGATTCGTGGGTTGGTCATCAGCCAGCGCGCCAGCAAGGCCTTCTGCTGATTACCGCCGGACAGCGTGTCGATGCACTGCTCAAGCGACGGGGTTTTCACCCGCAGCTTCTTGCACATGTCTTCGCACAAGGCGCGCAGGGCTTTTTGCTGGATGAAGCCGTGGCCGGCGTAGTGCGGCAGCACCGCCATTTCCATGTTCTCCAGCACCGACAGGCACGGGAACAGGCCGCTGAGCTTGCGGTCCTCGGTCAACAGCGCGAAGCCCTTCTCGATGGCCATGTGCGGGTCGGTAATACGCACCACTTCACCATCAAGGCGAATCTCGCCTCCGTCGCTCGGCGTGATGCCGAAGATCGCCTCGGCGACATTGGTCCGCCCCGAGCCCATCAACCCGGCGATGCCAAGAATCTCGCCGGCATGCAGATCGAAGGACACGTCCTTGAAAATGCCCTCGAGCTTGAGGTCGCGCACCGACAGCAGCAGATCGCCGATCGGCGTCTCGCGCACCGGGAACAACTGGCTCAGTTCGCGTCCGACCATCATCGAAATCAGGCTGTCGCCGTCCATGCTGTCGGCCCGTTGCAGGCCGATGTAGGCGCCGTCACGGAACACCGCTACTTCATCGGCGATGCTGAACACTTCGTTCATCTTGTGCGTGATGTAGATGATGCCTTTGCCCTGGCGCTTGAGGTCGGCAATGATCGAAAACAGGTGGGCGACTTCCTTGTCGGTGATGGCCGAGGTCGGTTCGTCCATGATCAGGATGTCCGAGTCGTAGGACACCGCCTTGGCAATTTCGACCATCTGCCGTTCGGCGATGCTCAGGTTGCCGACCTGTTCTTGCGGATCGAGGTTGATCCGCAGACGTTCCAGCAGTTTCGCCGTGCAGCGGTGCATCTCGCGGTGGTCGATCATGTGCAGGCCATTGAGCTGCTCACGGCCGATCCAGATGTTTTCGGCGATGCTCATGTGCGGCATCAGGTTGAGTTCCTGGTGGATCATCGCGATCCCGGCCTGGAGCGCCGCCAGTGGCGTTTCGAACACCACCGGCTTGCCCCGCAGGGGCAGTTCGCCGGCGTCCGGCTGGTAGATGCCGGCGATGATTTTCATCAGGGTGGATTTACCCGCGCCGTTTTCGCCCATCAGCGCCAGCACGGAACCGGGGCGGACCCGAAGCTGCACGTCGGACAGGGCCACCACACCGGGGAAACCCTTGCTGACGTTGATGATCTCCAGCAGGTACGGCTCATCGACAGGTGTTGCTGTTGGCTGGATACCCACCAAAGGGGGGCTCGAAGCGGTCGCTGAAGCGAACATGATCAGGTACTCCATCAGCAAGGTTGCGCTTGCCCCTTGCGTGTTTATTGTTGTTATTGAACGGACGGACTATTTGAACTGGTCAACGTTTTGCGGCGTGATCAGGCGATAGGGAACCCACACGGCTTGTTCAACCGGTTCGTTCCTGGCCATTTTCACCGCGGTGTCGATCGAACCGTCTGCCTGGCCTTTGGCGTCCTGGAACACCGAGACGGCCAGGGAGCCCTTCTTCACCGCATTCAAACCGTCGGGCGTCCCGTCGACACCGGCGATCAGCACGCTGCCCTTGTCCACTCCGGCCTGTTGCAGGGCCATGGCGGCACCAATGGCCATCTCGTCGTTGTTGGAGACGATCGCGTCGAACTTGCGGCCTTGGGTCAGCCAGTCGTTGACCAGGGTCATGCCTTTATCGCGCAGCCAGATGCCGGTCTGCTCTTGTTCGATCTTGATGTTCGGGTATTTGGCCAGCACCTCTTTGACGCCCTTGGTGCGATTGGTGGTGGAATTGTTCGCGAGGTCGCCCAGCAGAATCACGATGTCGCCCTTGCCGCCCATTTTGTCGGCCAGGTACTGCATCTGCATTTCACCGGCCTCCAGATCATTGGAGGCGACGGTCACCACGCCTTTGGGCAGGTTCAGGTCGTCGGGACGACGATTGACGTAGACCAGCGGGATGCCGGCCTTGACCGCGGCTTCAGTGATTTTGCGGGTGGCGGCGGTATCCACCGGGTTGACCACGATGGCATCGACCTTCTGGCTGATGAAGCTTTCGACCTGGCTCAGTTGCTTGACCACGTCGCTGCGGGCGTCTTCGAATTGCAGCTGAACGCCATCGGGATAGGACTTGGCTTTCTTGTCCATGGATTCGCGCAGGTAGGTCAGCCAGGTGTCATCGAACTGCGACATGCTGACGCCGATTTTCATATCGGCGAGTGCGGCACCGCTGGCGAACATCAGGGACAAGGCAAGTGAGGCGAAACGGATCTTGGTCTTCATGAAAAGTCTTTCTCCACATTCTTGTTGGTTTTATGGATGAGGCGTGACGATTTCAGTCAGCGAGAAAAGAGTGATAACGAGTCGCGAGGCAGGTCGCTGGAAATGACTCTATTGGAATATAATTTCTATATCAACTCATTTTAGAATTTTATTCTGATTTTATTCCATGGCTTTCGAACGAGCTTAATTCCACCACTTGATGGCGCTCGAAACTCAGCCGCGCGGCGTCTAGCACGCGGGTGGTCGCCAGTGCGTCACGGGCGTCCACGGGCAGTGGGCCAGCGCTCTGCAATGCGGCTTGCAGCTGTAAATAGAACTGATTCCAGCAGCCCCGTTCGGAGGGCACCCGTTCGCGCACTTCGCCCTGCTCGAACCAGCCCCAGCGGCGATGCTCTTCCACGCCCCAGCGTTCGCCTTCGGACCTGGGCGTGAGCCCGGCGAGCGTCGATGCCTCCTGCCCGTCCAGACCGTCGACGCTGTAGCAACCCTGGGTACCGGTCACCCGAAAGCGCGGGCCGGGGGTGTTTTGCAGGCAACTGCCGCCCAGGTGCGAGGTCACGCCACTGGCGTGGGTCAGGGACATAAAGAAGCCATCGTCGAAGGCCTGGCCCGGTTCCTGGTAATCCAGTTCGGCATATACGCGCGCGACCGGGCCGAACAGCAGCAGCGCCTGATCCACCAGATGACTGCCCAGGTCACGCAGGAAGCCGCCGCCGCTGCCGTTGTTCACCGATTGCGGCGAGTAGCGTTCGATCCGCGATTCAAAACGGCTGACCTGCCCCAGCGCGCCAGACTCGATGAGTTTGCGCACGGTGAGGAAGTCCGAATCCCAGCGCCGGTTCTGGTAGACGCTGAGCTGCACGCCCTGGCGCTCGGCCATGGTGATCAGGGTCTGAGCCTGCTGCGCATCGGCGGCGAACGGCTTGTCGCTGACCACCGCCACGCCGTGTTCGATACCGTCGAGCACCAGCGCCGGGCGGCCCTTGAGCGGCGTCGACACCACCAGTACATCGATCCCGGCTTCCACCAGTTGACCGATGCTGTCGAAGGCCGGCACGCCCGGATGCTCAGCCGCCAGCAACTGTCGGCGCTCCGGTGAGCGGGTGACCACCCCGACGAACTTCGCCGCCGGCAAACTGCTGATCAGCGGAGCATGGAAAAACCGGCCGCCATGGCCGTAACCGACAAGTCCGATACGCATGTGTGCATTCCTTCTTATTGTTCTGTAACCGCTTACTGGATCTACACCGCCCCTGTAGGAGCGAAGCTTGCTCGCGAAGGCGGCAGTACAACCAACATTGATGCCGTCTGACACACCGCTTTCGCGAGCA
>DQGF01000175.1:0-2633 GCA_003525045.1 Pseudomonas sp.
GCCTTCGCCGGCAAGCCTGGCTCCTACGGGGAGGGGGGCGGTGGTTCAGGCCAACCGCTGGGCCTTCTCGTCTTCACCCAAACAGGCCGCCGCGGTAAACAGCACGTCAGTGGACGAGTTCAGCGCAGTTTCCGCCGAATCCTGCAGCACACCAATGATGAAACCGACCGCCACCACCTGCATCGCGATTTCACTCGGAATGCCGAACAGGCTGCACGCCAGTGGAATCAGTAGCAACGACCCGCCGGCCACGCCCGAAGCGCCACAGGCACAGATCGCCGCGACCACGCTCAGCAGGATGGCCGTCGGAATATCCACCGCAATGCCCAGCGTATGCACGGCCGCCAGGGTCAGCACGGTAATGGTAATCGCTGCGCCAGCCATGTTGATGGTGGCGCCGAGCGGGATCGATACCGAGTAGGTGTCTTCATGCAGGCCCAGGCGCTTGCTCAACTCAAGGTTGACCGGAATGTTCGCCGCCGAACTGCGCGTGAAGAAGGCAGTGATGCCACTTTCGCGAAGACACATGATCACTAGCGGATACGGGTTGCGACGCAACTTCCAGAACACGATCACCGGGTTCATCACCAGCGCCACGAACAGCATGCAGCCCAACAATATGGCCAGCAGATGCGCATAGCCGATCAAGGCACCGAAACCGGACGTGGCGAGGGTCGAAGCCACCAGGCCGAAGATCCCCAGCGGCGCGAAGCGAATCACCAGGCGCACGATCAGGGTCACGCCATTGGACACATCACCGAGCACTTCGCGGGTGGTGTCACCGGCATGACGGATGGCAACGCCCATGCCGATGGCCCAAGCCAGAATGCCGATGAAATTGGCATTCATCAACGCACTGACCGGGTTATCGACCACGCTCAGCAACAGGCTTTGCAGCACTTCGCTGATGCCGCCCGGGGCGGTCACCGCGACGTCGTGAGTGGACAGCACCAGACTCGACGGGAACATCATGCTGGCAACGACTGCGACCACCGCGGCGGCAAAGGTGCCCAGCAGGTACAGAAACAGAATTGGCCGGATGTGGGTTTCCTGGCCGTGTTTATGGTTGGCGATCGAAGCCATGACCAGCACGAACACCAGGATCGGTGCGACGGCTTTCAGGGCTGATACGAAGACTTTGCCGATGAATGCGGTGGACTTGGCCACTTCAGGCGCAACCAGCGCCAGGATAATCCCGGCGATCAGGCCGATGATGATTTGCGTGACCAGGCTCAAGCGTTTCAAACGGTGCAATAGCGAAGGGGATGAAGCGGTCATAAAGCGGCATCTCTGATTTTATTAGGTGCGGGGTATCGCGCATCAATGCCAATCGATGGCTGATGAACAGGGTGTACGTATCGCAGGGCGCGGACTTTATCACAGCGTCGTCCTGATCCTTCAGACCTGTGACGATCTGCCGCCCGCGTATTAAACGAGAAAGGCAGGTTCGTGCAACCGCGCCCGGAAGCACTCTGTTAAGATTGCCCATCCTCATTTTCATGTTCTGCCAGCGGGCCTCCGGGCTGTCGCTGGTGTCGTCGTTTTCTGGAGTTCTGCATGCTGTTGCCTATCCTTCTGTTGTCCGCTGCCGGTTTCACGGTGCTGACCACGGAATTCGTCATCGTCGGCCTGTTGCCGGCGATCGCTCGCGACCTTGAGGTCAGCATCCCGCAAGCGGGTTTGCTGGTGACCTTGTTCGCCTTTACAGTCGCCGCCTTCGGACCGTTCCTGACCGCGTACTTCGCCAGGTTCGAGCGGCGCAAGCTGTTCATCTCGGTGCTGATCATGTTCGGCCTGGCCAACACCCTGGCGGCGTTTGCCCCGAACATCTGGGTGATGGCCATCGCCCGCTTGATTCCGGCGCTCGGGCTGCCGGTGTTCTGGGCCCTGGCCAGTGAGACGGCGGTGGATATCGTCGGGCCGGACTTCGCCGGTCGCGCCATCGCCAAGATCGGTTTCGGGATTGTCTGCGCCACGGTGTTCGGCATTCCGGTGGGTACGCTGATTTCCGACGCGTTCGGTTGGCGCAGTGCCTTCGGCATTCTGGCGGTGATCGCCTTTGCCAAGGCGCTGCTGCTGTTCATCTACCTGCCGAGCACCAACCTGCATCAGCATCAAGTGAGCTTTGGCTCGCAGTTCAAGATCCTGCGCAGCCCTCTGATGATCGGGCATGTGCTGCTGTCGATCCTGGTGTTCAGCGGCATGTTCACCGTTTACACCTACCTGGCGGACATCCTTGAGCGCCTGGCCGGTTTCGACGGTACCGTGGTCGGCTGGTGCCTGATGGGCTTCGGCGCGGTCGGGTTGATCGGCAACTCGTTGGGTGGCCGCGCGGTGGATCGGCATCCGCTGATTGCTTCGGTGACCTTCTGTGCGTTCATGATTGCTGGCATGGTGGCGCTGGTACCGAACATTCATTCGCCGCTGGGTCTGGCGGCGGCGATGGGAATCTGGGGCGTGACCCAGGCGGCGTTGTTCCTGGTCAGCCACGTGCGCTTGATGAAGGCTGCGCCTGAGGCGCCGGCCTTTGCCGCGTCGCTGAACATTGCCGGCGCCAACCTCGGGATCGGCCTGGGCGCCATGGTCGGCGGCCGAGTAATTGACAGCGTTGGCCTGCAAGGCCTGGGTTTTAC
>DQGF01000175.1:2930-3438 GCA_003525045.1 Pseudomonas sp.
GGTTTTACGGCGGCCGCTTTCATCCTGGTCTCGATCCTGTTGGCCATGGCGCTGATGACCTTCAAGCCCCGCGAAGTCTGCGCCTGACGCTTCACAGCTCGGTGAACAGTTCGCGTCGGGCACCTTCGGTAATGGCGACAATGCCGGGGTGCTTGACCTTGCGTTCCACCGAAATGGCGTAGAACGACTCGGTGACCGCGTTGGTCTGGCCAATCGATTCCACGCCATATTGGCGTTTCACCTCGTCGGCAATCACGCTCGGGCCGATGAAAATTCCGCTGCCGGATTGACCGAAAGCCTGCATCAAAGCGCTGTCGTCGAACTCGCCGACAATGCGCGGCTGGATCTGCTGCTCGGCAAACCAGCGCTGCAAGCGACTGCGCACCACGGTTTCCGGCCCGGGAATCAGCAGCGGTGCGCCATGCAGGCTGCGCGGAAAGTCCTGGCCGTACTGCGCGGCCAGTGCGGCGGTGGCAAAGAAACTGATCCCGCATTCGCCGAGTTTTTG
>DQGF01000175.1:3737-4281 GCA_003525045.1 Pseudomonas sp.
TTCGCCGAGTTTTTGGCTGTAGCCCTTGATGTCCAGGTGCGAGGGCATCGGGCTGTCGGAGATCACCAGGTCCAGGCGCTGGATCGCCAGGTCGGCCAGCAGCCGCTCAAGCTTGTCTTCGCGGCAGGTGATGCGCAGCGGTTCGCTCAACTCCATGGTCGGCGCGATCAGCCGATAGACGATGGATTTGGGCACCACGTCCGCCACGCCGACCCGAAACAGAATCTGCTGCTCATTGGGCTGCGCCCGCAGCATCAATTCCAGCTCGCCGCCCAGTTGAAACATCTGTTCGGCATAGGGCAGGGCCTGGCGCCCGGCCTCCGTCAGCTCAAGCTGCCGGCCAACCCGGCGAAACAACTCGATGCCATAGGTTTGCTCGAGCAGGGAGATCTGCCCGCTGATGGTCTGCGGGGTCAGGTTCAACTGCTCGCAGGCGCGCACGATGCTGCCGGTCTTGGCCACGACCCAGAAGTAATGCAGCTGCCGATAATTCAACATGTTGTTTAAATCCCCCTCATTACACCCCCCCTGTAGGAGCGAGGCT
>DQGF01000204.1:0-335 GCA_003525045.1 Pseudomonas sp.
TTCTCGGCGGCCTGGCCTTGTGGCTGGTGCAACTGGCGGCGACGATGCTGTACGCCAAACTGATGCTCGGCACCATCACCTTCGGCGGTTAGGCCAGTTCGGTTGCACGCTGGCTGGCGGCATCGTCATAAGCCACATAAAGCGATTCGGCGACCTGACTTTTGATCGCCTTGGTGCTTTCCAGACCGAGGACGAAACCTTCGGCCTTGCCGCCGGCGCGGTTCAATTCGTCAGCGGTGCTGGCCTGAGTGATCGCATCGAACAGCTTCTCGGCGTGAGGACCGACCCCTTTGGGCAGACTGATCTGAGCGATACTCATGCAAGCACCTCGTGGT
>DQGF01000204.1:649-4139 GCA_003525045.1 Pseudomonas sp.
GCGAGGCGTGAGGACTGGGTGATTCATGGCGCGTACCTTTTCGGCGAATGGCCGGCAGCGCGTGTAACCACTTCCGGGCGGCCATGGTAGACCTCTGAGGCGAATCTGGTAACCGCCAATCTACGATAAACCACCGTCCGTCTCATTGAAACCGCCCAGTCGCCAACAGATGCTTGACTTCTCTTTTTGAATCAGTAACATACACGGCATTCCGCGATAGCTCAGTTGGTAGAGCAANNCTGAAGCGCCGGTGATCAGTGCCGTACCTCTGTTGGATTGCTTGGTCATGTCTGTTCTTCGGTGATTGGGATTGCTCTCGCGCGAGGCGCTAGAAGGTCGGCGATGAGCGTCAGTAATCTGGATCATGGGTCGCCGAGAGGACAATTGCCATCGATGGTTTCTCCCGCCGGCGGTTAGCGCAGCTATCATTCCGCATGCCTCACACGCTTCCTCATGTGCTCCGCAAATACTCGGATCGGCCGTAGACAGGCATCGAAGTCTCCTTGATTTGAACAACCGATTGCCGGGAGATTGGCCCTTGGCAATTGCGGGTCGATGTTCTCGGGAGCGTCACAAGTTACAACTGAAATACGCTCAACCACGACGTCTCGAAACACCGACAGACCGCACCCGCTGATCGATGGCCAGGTGTATACGAAAATGTAGTTGCGCTGTTTTGCGTACCCCTGCATTGCACTGCATTCGACTGCGATGGCGAAGGTGCGCGGACGCCGTAAGCAGTTGATGATGCAATGAAATTACATACGAGATCGACGGACTGTTAATCCGCAGGTCCCTGGTTCGAGTCCAGGTCGTGGAGCCAGACAGCAAGATCAAAAAGCCCCCGAATCGAAAGGTTCGGGGGCTTTTTTGTGGCTGTCATAAAGTCAAAAGATCGCAGACTGCGATCTTTTGATCTACCGCCTTTTACCGGGTAGTGCAGTCAGACATGCTCACTGCTTTTCGCATGCACCGCCCGCGGCTCTGCATGCCCATGGTCCGTCTCGACCACCGGAATCTCCTTGCCGTCGCAGTCGTGCAATTTGCCCTCACTGAAATAATCCCCTTCCCGCAGCGCTGCCAGGTCCTGATAACGCAGAACCCGCTCGGTACCCGCTGCAAACACCGATTGCTGATCGGAGTTACCGGCGGTGAGGTGGTTGAAGGTCAGGTTCAGCGCGATGGCCATGATCGCCGAGGAGCTGATGCCCGAGTGGAAGATCGTGGCGAACCAGCTTGGGAAGTGTTCATAGAAGTTTGGTGCGGCGATGGGGATCATGCCGAAGCCGATGGAGGTGGCGACGATGATCAGGTTGACGTTGTTGCGGTAGTCGACCTTGGACAGCGTCCGAATGCCGCTGGCGGCCACGGTGCCGAACAACACGATGCCGGCGCCGCCGAGTACCGAGGTTGGAACAGCGGCAATGACCCGGCCCATGAACGGCAGCAGGCCGAGGATCACCAGGAACACCCCGCCGGTGGCCACCACGAAGCGGCTCTTGATGCCGGTCACGGCCACTAGCCCGACGTTCTGGGCAAAGGCGCTTTGGGTGAAGGAGCCGAAGATCGGCGCGATCATGCTCGACAGCATGTCGGCACGCAGGCCGTTGCCCAGGCGTTTGGAGTCAACCTTGGTGCCGATGATTTCACCGACCGCCAGGATGTCCGCCGAGGTTTCCACCAGGGTCACCATGACCACGATGCACATCGACAGAATCGCAGCGAAGTGGAAAGTCGGCATGCCGAAGTGGAACGGGGTCGGGAAGCCGAACATCGGGCCTTGGGTCACAGACGAGAAGTCCGCCATGCCAAGGAACACCGCGATCACCGTACCGATGACCATGGCCAGCAGAATCGACAAGCGGGAGATGGTCGCACTGCCGATCTTGCTCAGCAACAGGACCAGCACCAGCGTCACCGCCGCCAGACCGATGTTCGCCATGCTGCCGAAGTCCGGCGCGTGACTGTTGCCGCCCATCGCCCAGCGCGCGGCCACCGGCATCAGCGTCAGGCCGATGGTGGTGATGACGATGCCCGTCACCAGCGGTGGGAAGAATTTGGTAATGCGCGAGAACACCGGCGTGATCAGCAAACCGATCAGGGACGCGGCGATCACCGCCCCGAGAATCGACTGGAAGCCACCCTCTCCACCACTGCTGACAATCGCCACCATGGTCGCGACGCCAGAGAACGACACACCTTGCACCAGCGGCAACTGACAACCGAAAAACGGTAAGCCCAGTGTTTGCAGTAATGTCGCCAAGCCCCCCGCAAACAATGAAGCAGCAATCAACAAACCGATGTCCGCCGGCGAAAGCCCGGCCGCCTGGCCGATGATCAAAGGCACCGCGACGATGCCGCCGTACATGGTCAGAACATGTTGCAGGCCGTAAGCCATATTCGCGCCGACCCCGAGATTCTCGTCCTCGGGCCGTTGATGTGAAACAGAGGGCGTTTTCATGGTTTGGGGGGTTCCCTGGTTTTTGTTGTGCGCACACTGTATGCAAGACACGGGACAAATGTCTATAGAGTTGTATACAACTGATCGGTCAGATTATGGACATGTGTCCATCCCCCTCCTAATGGCTCACCGCAAGCGACAAGCAACAGACCTTGAAATACATCCCTCCCAAGCCTTTTCCCTTCACCCGCTAGTCTTTTGAGTTCCTGGCGACCGCCGGTATGGCCGCCCTCTTTTTTATACATATAAAGTATGCATAATGAAGCCATTCGAAATTCAGTATCACAAGGCAAAAAACGCGGCGAACAAACTGAAGCATCAGGGCCTCAGCCTCGCAGAGACCGAGCCGGTGTTCCACGACGAACGAGCCCTGACGTTTCAAGACAATCATCATGATGAGCAACGATGGATCATCATGGGGCTCGATGCCAAAGGTCGCTTGCTGGTCGTTGCCTATACCTATCGCGATCCGAATTTCGTTCGAATCATTTCCGCGCGCATCGCCACGAAAAACGAGCGCCGCCACTACATGGAAGCTTGAGGATGAAAGACGAATACGACTTCAGCAATGCCAAACGTGGAGCAGTCGCCTCCAGTAAAGGCAAGACCCGCATTACCATCATGCTCGACGATGCCGTGATAGAGGCTGCTCGCTCGCTCGCGGAGACTGAAGGGTTTGGCTACCAGACAGTGATCAACAACACATTGCGCCATGCCTTGCTCAACGAAAAAGGCAAAGCAGCGGAAGCCGGACATCTCAAAAAAGGGTTAACGGCGTCCGAATTGAAAAATCTTGAAAAAAAGCTGCGGGAAGTCGCCAGCGAAATCCACCGTCTGATGGAACCTGACGTTCGACCCTAGGCGAAATCAACGTAATTCATGCAATACCTGACGTTTGATACCGACCGACAAGGAAAAGAGGCGGATTGACCAGGTCCGCCCCTCTTTTTCACGTCGTTTGTTTTAGCCCCTATACAGACTCGATCAACCGCCCAAGCACGCTCTTCAACCCCGCATGCTCCGGCGCCC
>DQGF01000204.1:4395-6286 GCA_003525045.1 Pseudomonas sp.
AGCATGAAGATCTGCGCCTGCAGCAGCGAGGTCGTGACATGCTGGCCCTGCTTCGACTTTTCGCGCTCCAGCAACGCCACCAGTTCCTCCACATCCGCCACCTGCCGCCGCTCGCTCTCGCTGCCCACCCGATGAATCGCAAAGCTGCCGTTGTTCAGCGTACGCCGCCATCCTTCCCCCGTTCGCGCCACCATTAGTTGTTTTCTGAATGACGATTCGGGATAGGTCGAGACGTACCAGTTGCCGACGGCGTAGTCGATGTCTTCCTGGCGTTGCAGGTCGAAGATGTACATCGCTTTCCACTCCCCGGCGACATTGGCGCGCAGGGTGTAGCCGGCGTCATGCTGCTCGATGCGATAGGGTTCGTGGGGGGTGAGCTGTTCGGCTGCCGAATCGAGTATCAACGGTGCGGTGGGCACCATGCCGCCGAAGCCGACGTCGGTGATGTAGCGCACGTCGTCCAGGGTCACCAGGCTCAAGCGGTGCGTGCGAGCGGTCCACGCGCCTTCGGGCTGGCCCATGACCACCCGGCCGGAGAGACCGCGCGCGTCGAAGCCCAGTTCCTGGAGCAAGGCCAGGTACAGGCTGTTGAGTTCATAGCAGTACCCGCCGCGACCGCCGAACAGGACTTTTTGCTCCACGGATGGCAGGTCGATGAGCACCGGTTCACCCGACAAGGTGGTGAGGTTCTCAAACGGGAAAGCGCCGGTATGACGCCGTTGCAACTGGCGCAGGGTTTCCAGCGTCGGCGCCGGAGGTGCGTCGAAGCCCAGGCGTTGCAGGTACAACGCCAGATGGGTCAGGCGTGGCTCGCTCATTGCTCGATCCTTATGCAGGGGCCGCGGATCTTTCCGCTGTTGGCTGCCAGGTATAAGGGAAAAAGTGGTGCGACTGACAATTGATTTAGCCAATCGCCACCGAGGTAAACTTCAACGCCGCTTGCGCGAACCCAGTCGAATCCAGGTCGGCGCATGATCGCTGGCATGGGGTTCGTTGCGGACCCAGGCATCGACTCCCGCCTCTTGCAGATAAGGGCTCGATGCCGGGTTGAGCAACAGGTGATCGATGCGCAGCCCCGAGTTTTTCTGCCAGTGCTGGCGGAAATAATCCCAGAAGGTGTAGAGGCGATCCTCCGGATACAGATGACGCAGGGAATCAGTCCAACCCTGGTCCAGCAAGCGCTGATAACACTCGCGGCTTTGCGGTTGCAGTAACGCATCCTTGAGCCAGGACCGCGGGTTGTAGATGTCCAGGTCGGTAGGCACCACGTTGTAATCGCCCGCCAGCACCACCGGGTGTTCGCTGCTCTGCAGATCCTTGGCATAGGTGATCAGCCGTTCGAACCACGCCAGTTTGTAATCGAACTTCGGCCCTGGCTGCGGATTGCCGTTGGGCAGGTACAGACAACCCACCAGGATGCCGTGCACGGCGGCTTCCAGATAGCGACTGTGGGTATCGCTGTCATCGCCCGGCAATCCGCGCCGACTTTCCAGCGGTTGCGCATCCCGCGCGAGGATTGCCACCCCGTTCCACGACGACTGGCCTTGCCAGATCGAGCCGTAGCCAGCGGCCTCAAGTTCTGCGGCGGGAAACGCAGTGTCCACTGACTTGAGCTCCTGCAAGCAGGCAATGTCCGGTTTTTCTCGCTCCAGCCAGGCCAGCAGGTTCGGCAGTCGGGCGCGCATGCCGTTGACGTTGAACGTCGCGATTCGCAAATTCTTCATGGGCCAACGCTCCTGATGGCGGGGTGTCTAGCGTGTGACATCTGCGCGTTTCGGTGGTTGCGTCGGCAGCCTTGTCTACGGCGTAATAAGCGCGACAGAAGCTTGAACAGAGGCTGGCCGAACACAGCCCGCTCCAACGACTCGGCCCCCTGTGGGAGCGGGCTTGC
>DQGF01000273.1:0-232 GCA_003525045.1 Pseudomonas sp.
ATGAATGCACCGTGAACCGCAATCGCGCACGGCAACTGATCCGAAATCCCACCTTTGTTCGCAATCGAACCCCTATCGAAAAAACACGAAAGCCCCGAATCACGGGGCTTTCAGCGTTTAAGAGAGCATTTTTGTTTCAACTTGTTAAAACCTGGCACGCCCCCTGCAATAGTCCATTCAGTGATTCGATTCACTAACCCGTTTCGGGGACCTTGGTACAGGCAGGCCGGGG
>DQGF01000273.1:539-15249 GCA_003525045.1 Pseudomonas sp.
CCTTGGTACAGGCAGGCCGGGGATTCCCCTCTTTACACCGGGCTCACACCGCACAAGCGACGAGCCCTTCCAGTTTGGGGTCCTTGGTACAGGCAGGCCGGGGATTCCTTCTTTACACCGGGCTCACGACGCAATGCGCGAGCCCTCCCGTTTTGGGAACCTTGGTACAGGCAGGCCGGGGATTCCCTCTTTTATTGCTCTCGGAGATGGATCTCCAGCTGCCAGCGGCCTTCGACTTCGCGACCGGCCCACTCGCCCTGAAGTGGCCGGGCCGCCACCACCGTCAGCAACAACGCCCCATCACTCAAACGCACTCGCCAATTCACGCTCTTGTTGTTGAGCTTGAGCTGACCTTTCTGTGCCTCGCCTTCGGCCTCGAACAGCAACGCTAGGCTGCCATCGACGAACTCGCCATGGGTCTTGGGTTCATTGTTGAACCACACCACCAGCCCGTCGTTCGTCACCTCGACCTGCTGCAGTTCGCTGGGCTCCGGCGTGGTCAGGCGGCCAATCATCAGTCCCACCATCACCCCGACAATCGCCAGCGAAGCCATCACCCGCGGGAATAGTTTCGAACGCTGGTCAGCTTGCGGCGTAGAATGCCGCTCATCTTTACCTTCGGAGCCGTGCATGTTTCACGTCATCCTTTTCCAACCAGAAATACCGCCGAATACCGGCAACGTTATCAGGCTGTGCGCCAACAGTGGCTGCCACCTGCATTTGATCGAGCCGCTGGGCTTCGAGATGGACGACAAGCGCCTGCGCCGGGCCGGCCTCGACTACCACGAGTACGCCACCCTGCAACGCCACGCAGACCTCGCCAGCTGCCTGGAGAGCCTCGGCCATCCTCGCCTGTTCGCCTTCACCACCAAGGGCTCGCGACCGTTCCACGATGCCAGCTTCGCCGAGGGTGATGCGTTCCTGTTCGGTCCGGAAAGCCGTGGTTTGCCAGCGGAAGTACTCGATGCCCTGCCCGGCGAACAGCGCCTGCGTTTGCCGATGCGTGAAGGCTGCCGCAGCCTGAACCTGTCGAACACCGTGGCCGTCGCGGTTTACGAAGGCTGGCGTCAACTGGGCTTTAAATAACACCCCATAACAAATGTGGGAGCGAGCCTGCTCGCGAAAGCGGTGTGTCAGGCGACATTGATGTCATCTGATACTCCCTATTCGCGAGCAGGCTCGCTCCCACATTGAAATTACTTTGGTGCTTAGAACCGCTTACTGAACGGTCGGCGCGTCGCCTGCTTCTTGCATGCGCTGCAGCTCTTGTGCGTACAGCGCATCGAAGTTCACCGGAGCCAGCATCAGCGCCGGGAACGAACCGCGGGTTACCAGGCTGTCCAGGGTTTCACGAGCGTACGGGAACAGGATGTTCGGGCAGAACGCACCCAGGGTGTGGCTCATCGAAGCGTCGTCCAGGTTCTTGATCAGGAAGATCCCGGCCTGTTGCACTTCAGCGATGAACGCCACTTCGTCACCGTTCTTCACGGTCACGGACAGGGTCAGCACGACTTCGTGGAAGTCGCCTTCCAGGGCCTTTTGACGGGTGTTCAGATCCAGACCGACGCTCGGTTCCCACTGCTGGCGGAAGATCGCCGGGCTTTTCGGGGCTTCGAAAGACAAGTCACGTACGTAGATGCGCTGCAAGGAGAATTGCGGTGCGGTTTCTTCTTCGCTAGCTGCAGTGTTCTGTTGGTCAGTCATCTCAGATCCTTTCTGATCTTGGGGTCTTACAGGGAAGGCATTCAGGCCTTGAGCATGGCGTCGAGCTTACCGGCGCGCTCAAGGGCAAACAAATCATCACAGCCACCAATGTGGCGCTCGCCGATCCAGATCTGCGGCACGGACGTACGTCCGGCCTTCTGAGCCATGGCGGCGCGCACCTGCGGCTTGCCATCGACCTTGATCTCTTCGAAGGCCACGCCTTTGTTCTCGAGCAGGTACTTGGCTCGCGAGCAGTAAGGGCAGTAATCGCTGGAGTAGACGACGACGTTGTTCATATCACTTCACCAGCGGCAGGTTGTCGCCTTTCCAGCTGGAAATACCGCCGGACAGCTTGGCCGCAGTAAAGCCGGACTTCACCAGTTCCCGGGCATGGGTGCCGGCAGTCTGGCCCATGGCGTCGACCAGGATGATGGTCTTGGCCTTGTGTTTTTCCAGCTCGCCGACGCGAGCAGCCAGTTTGTCGTGGGGAATGTTCAACGCGCCGACAATGTGACCGGCGGCGAAATCCTTGTTCGACCGAATGTCGATCACCACACCTGCGTCCTTGTTGACCAGCCCGGTCAGTTCGCCGGTACTCAGGCTGCGGCCGCCGCCCTTCATCTCATGGGCGATCAGCAGCGCCAGCAGAACGGCGAAGATACCGACGAGCAAATAGTGGGTAGTGGCAAATGCAATCAGGTGATCGACCATTGAAGGAGGTTCCAGGGCGTTAAAATGTCGGCCAGTATACACAGCCACTATGGTGGGCCAAACCCCGTCCGGCGGTGACGGCGCCGGAACTTCGCTTTAAACTGCCACTCCCTTTTCCATCGCCCTCTTTTTAACTCAGCCACGAGTGGAATCCATGACTACCACGCCTAAACCTTTGGTCCTGATCATTCTCGACGGCTTCGGTCACAGTGAGAGCCCTGAATCCAACGCCATCTTCGCCGCGAAGAAGCCCGTACTGGACCACCTGTGGGCCACCGTGCCGAATGGCCTGATTTCGGGCAGCGGCATGGACGTCGGCCTGCCGGACGGCCAGATGGGTAACTCCGAAGTCGGCCACATGAACCTTGGCGCCGGCCGAGTGGTGTATCAGGACTTCACTCGCGTGACCAAATCGATCCGCGACGGCGAGTTCTTCGAGAACCCGACCATCTGCGCCGCGGTGGATAAAGCCGTTGCCGCCGGCAAAGCCGTGCACTTCATGGGCCTGCTGTCCGATGGCGGCGTTCACAGCCACCAGGATCACCTGGTTGCCATGGCTGAACTGGCCTACAAGCGCGGCGCTGAAAAAATCTACCTGCACGCCTTTCTCGATGGCCGCGACACACCGCCAAAAAGCGCTCAGTCGTCCATCGAACTGCTCGACGCGACCTTCCAGGCCCTCGGCAAAGGTCGGATCGCCAGCATTATTGGCCGTTACTTCGCCATGGATCGCGACAACCGTTGGGATCGCGTGTCCCAGGCCTATAACCTGATCGTCGATGGCAACGGCGAATTCAACGCCGCCACCGCCCAGGAGGGCCTGCAAGCCGCCTACGAGCGTGGCGAAAGCGACGAATTCGTCAAAGCCACCAGCATCGGTGAGCCAGTCAAGGTCGAGGACGGCGACGCCGTGGTGTTCATGAACTTCCGCGCCGACCGCGCCCGCGAATTGACCCGCGTGTTCGTTGAAGACGATTTCAAGGAATTCGAACGTGCGCGCCAGCCGAAACTGGCCGGCTTCGTCATGCTGACCCAATACGCCGCCAGCATTCCTGCGCCATCAGCCTTTGCCGCGGGCAGCCTGGACAACGTGCTGGGCGACTACCTGGCAAAAAACGGCAAGACCCAGCTGCGTATCGCCGAAACTGAAAAGTACGCCCACGTGACCTTCTTCTTCTCCGGCGGTCGTGAAGAACCGTTCCCCGGCGAAGAACGCATCCTGATCCCGTCGCCAAAAGTCGCCACCTATGACTTGCAGCCAGAAATGAGTGCGCCGGAAGTCACCGATCGCATCGTCGACGCTATCGAAAACCAGCGTTACGACGTGATCGTTGTCAACTACGCCAACGGCGACATGGTCGGCCACAGCGGTGTGTTTGATGCGGCGGTGAAAGCCGTTGAATGCCTGGACCTGTGCGTTGGCCGCATCGTTGATGCACTGGAGAAAGTTGGCGGCGAGGCGTTGATCACTGCCGACCACGGTAACGTCGAGCAAATGTCCGACGAATCCACTGGCCAGGCGCACACCGCACATACCACCGAGCCGGTGCCGTTCATTTATGTCGGCAAGCGTGACCTGAAGGTTCGCGATGGCGGTGTATTGGCGGATGTAGCGCCGACCATGTTGATGCTGCTGGGGCTTGAGAAACCTGCCGAAATGACTGGCACTTCGATATTGGTGTAATCCGACCTTCCAAACGCCGCACAACCCTGTGGGAGCGGGCTTGCTCGCGAATGCGGTGTGTCAGTCAACATCAATGCTGTCTGACACACCGCATTCGCGAGCAAGCCCGCTCCCACATTGGTTTTGCGGTGTTTTTGCCACTGAAGCTGCTCCAGTCATCACACAGCCCCAATTGGGCGTTTTTTTTGCAGCGCTTGGCGGGCATACTAGGACGTCCCTTTCCCTGGTATCACCCGCCTCTATGCTTCGCGTCCTGATAGCCCTTGCCCTGACTTGCCTGCTCCAACCGGCCTTTGCTGACGAGCGCGCGCAAACCCAACAACAGTTGGACGCTACGCGTCAGGACATTGCCGAGCTTAAAAAACTGCTGGGCAAGCTGCAGGAAGAAAAGTCCGGAGTGCAGAAAGACCTCAAGGGCACAGAGACCGAGATGGGCAAGCTCGAGAAGCAGGTCGATGCCCTGCAAAAAGAGCTGAAGAAAAGCGAATCCGAGCTGCAGCGACTCGATGCCGAGAAAAAAAAACTCCAGAGCGCGCGCATTGAACAGCAACGACTGATCGCCATTCAGGCCCGCGCGGCCTATCAGAACGGCCGTCAGGAGTACTTGAAGCTGCTGCTCAACCAGCAGAACCCGGAAAAATTCGCCCGCACCCTCACCTATTACGATTACCTGAGCCAGGCCCGCCTGGAGCAGCTGAAGAATTTCAACGAAACCTTGCGCCAGTTGGCCAATGTCGAAAAAGACATCGCCATGCAGCAGGCGCAACTGCTGGTGCAGAAAAGCAGCCTCGACAGCCAGCGCGACGAGCTCGACAAAGTTCGCAAGGAGCGCCAGCAAGTCCTGGCCAAGCTCAATGAGGACGTAAAGGCGCGCGATCAGAAACTGGCTACCCGCGAGCAGGATCAGGCGGATCTGTCCAAAGTTCTTAAAACTATTGAAGAAACCCTGGCCCGCCAGGCTCGTGAGGCAGAGGAAGCGCGGCAAAAAGCGCTGATCGCCCAGCAGGAAGCCGAAAAAAAGCGTTTACGTGAGGCTCAGGCTGAAGCAGATGCCACTGACGCCCCACGCAAACCTGCCAGACCCACACCCGGGGCACTGGTTTCCAGTTCAGGCGAAACCTTTGGTGGCCCTTTTGCTTCAAGCCGGGGAAAACTTCCCTGGCCAGTTGATGGTCGACTGCTTGCACGCTTTGGCGAATCCCGTGGCGACGACGCCCGTACCAAGTGGGACGGCGTAATGATCAGCGCCTCCGCCGGCAGTCAGGTACACGCAGTGCATGGCGGTCGCGTGGTGTTCGCCGACTGGTTGCGCGGCGCCGGGCTGCTGGTGATCCTCGACCACGGCAACGGTTTCTTGAGTCTTTACGGTCACAACCAGACGCTGCTCAAGTCTGCGGGTGACGTGGTAAAAGCCGGTGAGTCCATTTCCACCGTCGGCAACAGTGGCGGGCAAGACACACCAGCGCTGTATTTCGCTATTCGTCAGCAGGGTCACCCGAGTGATCCGGCGCAATGGTGCCGCGCGCAAGGATAGGCGCTGAATCACCAACATTAGGAGTTCGTTCGACATGCTGCATTTGTCCCGCCTTACCTCGCTGGCCCTGACGATCGCCCTGGTGATCGGCGCGCCTCTGGCGTTCGCCGCTCAACCTGCGCCGGCGGTCGCACCTGCGGGCACTGCTGCGACTACCAAGGCGCCGTTGCCGCTGGAAGAGTTGCGCACCTTTGCCGAGGTCATGGACCGGATCAAGGCCGCCTATGTCGAACCGGTGGACGACAAGACCCTGCTGGAAAACGCGATCAAGGGCATGCTCAGCAATCTCGACCCGCACTCCGCCTACCTGGGCCCGGAAGACTTTGCTGAGTTGCAGGAAAGCACCAGCGGCGAATTCGGCGGCCTGGGCATCGAAGTCGGCGCCGAAGACGGTTTCATCAAGGTGGTTTCGCCGATCGATGACACTCCGGCCTCCAAGGCGGGCATTCAGGCTGGCGATTTCATCGTCAAGATCAACGGCCAACCGACCCGCGGCCAGAGCATGACCGAAGCCGTGGACAAGATGCGGGGCAAGATCGGCCAGAAAATCACCCTGACCCTGGTGCGTGACGGCGGTACGCCGTTCGACGTGACCCTGGCCCGCGCCATCATTCAAGTGAAGAGCGTGAAGAGCCAGTTGCTGGAGTCGGGCTATGGCTACATCCGCATCACCCAGTTCCAGGTCAAGACCGGCGAAGAGGTTTCCAAGGCCCTGGCCAAGCTGCGCAAGGACAACGGCAAGAAGCTCAACGGCATCATCCTCGACCTGCGCAACAACCCGGGTGGCGTGCTGCAGGCGGCGGTGGAAGTGGTCGACCACTTCGTCACCAAGGGCTTGATCGTTTACACCAAAGGCCGTATCGCCAACTCCGAGCTGCGTTTCTCCGCTACCGGCAAGGACGAAAGCGAAGCCGTGCCAATGGTCGCGCTGATCAACGGCGGCAGCGCCTCGGCTTCGGAAATTGTCGCTGGCGCCTTGCAGGATCAGAAACGTGCGGTGGTCATGGGCACCACCAGTTTCGGCAAAGGCTCGGTCCAAACCGTGCTGCCGCTCAATAACGAGCGCGCATTGAAAATCACCACGGCGCTGTACTACACGCCGAACGGCCGTTCGATCCAGGCCCAGGGCATCGTCCCGGACATCGAAGTGCGCAAGGCCAAGATCACCAACGAGCAGGACGGCGAGTACTTCAAGGAAGCCGATCTGCAAGGTCACCTGGGCAATGGCAACGGCGGCGCCGACAAACCGACCGGCTCCAGCGGCAAAGCCAAGGCCATGCCGCAGGATGACGATTATCAGTTGGCCCAGGCCCTGAGCCTGCTCAAAGGGCTGAGCATCACCTCCGGCCGCTGAGATGCGCCTACGGCTCTTCCTCGGCCTGTTGTGCTGTCTGACGGGTGTTGCTCACGCAGCGCCCGTCACGACCGCGCCTCAAAAAGCCTATCTAAGCCTGATCATCGATGACCTGGGGCAAAACCTGCCCCGGGATCGCCGCGTGCTCGCCCTGCCCGGCCCGGTCACCGCGGCAATCATGCCCGATACGCCCCACGCCACCGAGTTCGCTCGCGAAGCCCATCGCGCCGGCAAGATCGTCATCCTGCACATGCCCATGGCTCCGGCCACCGGACCGTTCGCCTGGCATCCCGACCTGCCCATCGAAGAACTCGAGAAGCGCCTGAACGCGGCGTTCAAAAGGGTGCCGTATACCGCCGGCATCAACAATCACATGGGCAGCCGCATGACCGCTCAGCGACCGGCCATGGCCTGGCTGATGGCGGACTTGCAGCGTCGGCACAAGCTCTTCGTCGATAGCCGCACCAGTGCGCAAACCGTGGCGGCCGCCGAGGCGCAGAAGATTGGTTTGGCGAGTGTTTCGCGGGACGTGTTTCTGGACGATGAGCGCACCGAAGCAGCGATTTTCACGCAGTTACAGACGGCGATCAGCCTGGCACGCGAGCAGGGTTCGGCGGTGATGATCGGGCACCCGTACCCACAGACCCTGGCGGTGCTGGAGCGGGAATTGCCCAAGCTCAAGGCTCAGGGTATCGACTGGATCGATATCAAGCAGATGATCAGCGTGCGCGGCAATCGCGCCATGATCGCTCATGGCAAAGACGGCATTTATCGGTAACACCCGGTCACGACCTATACATAGTTACCGCCAGATGCCTCGCCAATCTCTGAATAGTAAGACCTGCAACAGGTCGCGACTCCCCCGAGTCGCCTTTCAACTATCTGGATTGACTATGAATACCGACGACATCGCATTGCCTGCGAGGCAAATGGAATCAATAAAGCTTGAAAATTTGCTGATCAATTTTACGACGGAATTTCAGCGTATCTGGGACAGCAGGGGTTCAGATTCGAAACCTGGAAGTTTTTGGCGCCCGACCCCTGCCCCTGACTTGCTGCCGGGGTATTTTCCACTGGGGGATGTCGTTGGTCCGGGGTTCGACAACATCAACCAGAACAGCATTGTGGCGGTTGTTTGCGAAGGTGATCCGCAGATCCAGGATGCCTCCAAAGGCAAAGCACTTAGCCCCCCTGATGACTTTGAACAAGTGTGGAGAGATTCAGGTTCGGGTGCCAAGTCGGACCTTACAATATGGCGCCCAATCCCTCCCCATGGCTATGTGGCGCTGGGAATGGTTTGCTCCAATGGCCGCGACAAGCCACTGCTCAATACTGTCCGTTGCGTCCGGTCGGATCTGGTGGTCGCGTCACCCATCAGCCGCATGATCTGGAGCGACGAGGGCAGTGGAGCCAAAGAAAAATTCAGCGCATGGGCCATCCAGCCTCCGACCGCAGCAGCTGGAGAAATCTACTTTTCATCAGGAACGTTTATCGCTACCCGTAGCTATAAAAGGCCCACAACAAACGTCGTTGCTTATTCCTTGCGGATGCAGATCCCTCTACGGGCCGATCCCCCCTTAGTGCCGCCGGCACTCTCCGGGTACGAACTACCTGAATCTGACGAAACGGCCAAGTCCACTCAAATTGCCCGACTTCCCTGGTTCACAATCCTGGACCCAGGATTAAGTCCGCTGGAGCAGCTGCGCACATCAGCTTTCTACCGCCTTGAAAGAGTGGACCAATATGTGCGTATCGGCCACGGTCATAACAAAAGCACTGTTGGCCAAAACTTCAAATGGACGGCGTCCCGGGCACAGAGAGTTGAAACGTTGGAGGCGTTCAGCGACCTCACTTCTATCAAGATCAGAACGGATTGGCCGTTTAATGTGACCAACCTGCAGACTCTATCTTGGTTGCTGTCATCGCCTGTCCAGTTCTCGGCGAGATTGAGCAAGGATTTCACGCACACCGAAATATCATCCATCAGCTGGAGCGCCTCGGCAGCCGTGGAAATCATCACGATAGTTCCCAAACACAAATTCGTGGCGGTCTATCAGATACAAAGTGATTACCGGCTACTGCGCGAAGACGGCACTCAGGTGGCGATCGACATCAGCTACACCGATACCGATAGCCTGTACCTGACCGAATATCCGATTGAAAGTGACTGCGAGGTAACCGACACGTCCTTGCCGCTGGCAGACTCGTCAACAGCTACAGATACCGCGCCATGATCTCGTCGACCACACCGTCCTTGCGCATCTGATCCAGCGCAGCCTGCAACTTGGCCACTGCGTCGTCCGATACGTTCTTGTTCAGTGCCAGGTACAGTTCGGCGCTGTGAAAGCGCAGAACGGTTTTGAGCCCGGTCACCCCGTCCTGGCGCGCCAGATAGCGCCCGGCCGGGTCACCGGTGGCCCAGAGGTCGATCTGGCCATTGACAAGTTTCCTGGCATTATCCTGATCGCGCAGCACCACTACCGGTTTCAAGCCTTGTTTAGCCAGAGTCTCGGCAATGGCATCGCCCTTGTATGCGCCGATCTTGTACTTGCGCGCGTCGTTCAGGGTTTCAAGGGTGATCTTGCTGTCAGCCTTGGCGAGCATGATCCAGTCGTCCGGGCCGATCGGGCCAACCCACTTGAACAGCTTTTCGCGATCCGGCAATCGCGCCATCACAAACACACCGTAACCGGGCTTTTCCAGAGTGAGTTTGTAGATCCGCTCCCAAGGGAAACGTAGCGTCAGGCTGTAGGTGATGTCGGCACGCTTGAACATCTCGCGGACGATGTCCACGGCGATGCCATTGATGTTCTCGTCCTGAGCGAAATTCTTGCCGTTCTTTGCCATGTTGTATGGCGGGAAATTTTCCGTCAGCAGCACCAGGTTGGTGTAAGGACCGGCTGCAGCGTGCGCCCCATTGATGAGTAACAGAGAAGCGCTGGCGAGGGCGAGAAGAAGACGTTTGAGCATGTCTGGCTACCGAAATCCATGGCGTACCCAAGAGTGCCTTGAGCCCGCCATGATGTCCACTGGCCTGTATCGGTTGCTTATCGCATCACGATGCCGCGATGGGCCATGTAGGCCTTGGCTTCCTGCACGGTGTATTCGCCGAAGTGGAAAATACTCGCCGCCAGTACCGCGCTGGCGTGGCCTTCGATAATGCCGTCGGCCAAATGCTGCAGGTTGCCAACGCCGCCGGAGGCGATCACCGGAATGCCCAAGGCATCGCTGATGGCACGGGTGACGCCCAGGTCGAAGCCGTTTTTCATGCCATCCTGGTCCATGCTGGTCAGCAGGATTTCACCGGCACCCAGGCCTTCCATCTTCTTCGCCCACTCCACCGCGTCGAGACCGGTTGGCTTGCGACCGCCGTGGGTGAAGATTTCCCAGCGCGGGGTTTCGCCGGGGCCGGAAACTTTCTTGGCGTCTATGGCGACGACGATGCATTGCGAACCGAAATGCTGCGCCGCTTCGCCAACGAACTCCGGATTGAATACGGCGGCGGTGTTGATCGAGACCTTGTCCGCGCCGGCATTCAGCAGATTGCGAATGTCCTGCACGGTGCGCACGCCACCACCCACTGTCAGCGGGATGAACACCTGGCTGGCCATGCGCTCGACGGTGTGCAGCGTGGTGTCGCGACCGTCGACGCTGGCGGTGATGTCGAGAAAGGTAATCTCGTCGGCACCCTGCTCGTCGTAGCGACGGGCGATTTCCACCGGGTCGCCGGCATCACGGATATTTTCGAACTTCACACCTTTGACGACCCGGCCGTTGTCCACGTCCAGGCAAGGGATGATGCGTTTGGCCAGCGCCATGGTCAGTCCTCAGCCTTTGTACGAATCGCAGAAAGCTTGCGCTTCAGCGACGTCGAGGGTGCCTTCGTAGATCGCCCGGCCGGTGATCGCGCCGATGATGCCTGGCGCCTTGGCGTCGAGCAGCGACTTGATGTCACCCAGGTTGTGAATACCGCCGGACGCGATGACCGGAATGCGCGTGGCAGCGGCCAGGGCAGCGGTGAACGGTACGTTGCAGCCCTGCATCATGCCGTCTTTGGCAATGTCGGTATAAACGATCGCGGACACGCCGTCGGCTTCGAATTGCTTGGCCAGGTCGATGACCTGAACGGTGCTGATCTCAGCCCAGCCGTCGGTGGCGACGAAACCGTCCTTGGCGTCCAGGCCGACGATCACTTTGCCCGGGAACGCGCGGCAGGCTTCAGCGACGAAGGCCGGATCTTTCACGGCTTTGGTGCCGATGATCACGTAGCTCACGCCGGCCTTCACGTAGTGTTCGATGGTTTCGAGGGAACGGATACCGCCGCCGATCTGGATCGGCAGGTTCGGGTAGCGCCTGGCGATGGCAGTAACGACTTCGCCGTTGACCGGCTGGCCTTCGAAGGCGCCGTTCAGGTCGACCAGATGCAGACGGCGGCAACCGCCCTCCACCCACTTGGCAGCCATGCTCACCGGGTCATCGGAGAACACCGTGGAATCTTCCATGCGGCCCTGGCGCAGACGAACACAGGCACCGTCCTTGAGATCGATAGCGGGAATAATTAGCATGCTTTTCCTTCGTCAAAGAGCTGCAAGCTGCAAGCGACAAGCTGCAAGCATGCGGTGTACCAATTCTTGCAGCTTGAAGCTTGCGGCTTAAAGCTGCTCCTATTCTTTCTCGAGCGCCCACAGGTCGCTTTCGATGCTTTCGAACCTCTCTTTGAGGTGCGTCTGCACATCGAAAATCGCCCTGTTGTAATAGTGCGGAGCAATTTCACGGGTAAACAGCTCAAGGATTTCGGCCGCTTCGAATGAACCCAGGTCCAGTTCGAAGCGATCCTCCATGAAGCGTTTGATCTTGTGATTGGCCTCGTTCTCCTGCTCGGGAGTGAGGGTCAGGATCGGCGGCTTCTTCTTGACGGCCATTTACCAGCGACCATCCCACGCGGCGAAGTTCTGCAGCAATTGCAGGCCATGGGTATGGCTTTTCTCCGGGTGGAACTGCACGGCGAAACGCGAGCCTTCAGCCAGCGCTGCGGCGAAATCGACCCCGTAGTGACCGCCACCCACCACCTGCCGCGGATTGCCGGCGGCGATGTAGTAGCTGTGCACGAAATAGAATCGCGCCAGGTCCGGAATGTTGTGCCACAGCGGGTGCATGACCGTCTGCTTCACTTCGTTCCAGCCCATGTGCGGGACTTTCAGGTGTTCGCCGTCTTCGTGCAAATCTTTGCCAAAGAACTTCACCTGGCCCGGAAACAGACCGATGCAGTCGACGCCGTCGTTCTCTTCACTGCTGTCGAGCAAGGCTTGCATGCCGACGCAAATGCCAAGGAACGGACGGTCCTGGCTGACTTCACGCACCAGCGAGTCGAAGCCCAGACGATGGATCTCAGCCATGCAATCACGAATCGCGCCCACGCCAGGAAACACCACCCGGTCGGCTTCGCGAATCACGTCGGCATCACTGGTGATCAAGACCTTGCCGGCACCGACGTGCTCGAGGGCCTTGGCCACCGAGTGCAGGTTGCCCATGCCGTAATCGATAACCGCGACCGTCTGCATTACAGAACGCCTTTGGTCGACGGCATCTGACCGGCCATGCGGTCATCCAGCTCTACGGCCATGCGCAGGGCGCGACCGAAAGCCTTGAACACGGTTTCGATCTGGTGGTGGGTGTTGGTGCCACGCAGGTTGTCGATGTGCAGGCTGACGAGGGCATGGTTGACGAAGCCCTGGAAGAATTCCTGGAACAGGTCAACGTCGAAGCCGCCGACGGTGGCGCGGGTATAGGGAACGTGCATCTGCAGGCCGGGACGGCCGGAGAAGTCGATCACCACGCGCGACAGCGCTTCATCGAGCGGCACGTAGGCGTGGCCGTAACGACGGATGCCTTTCTTGTCCCCGATGGCTTTGGCGAAGGCCTGACCCAGGGTGATACCGACGTCTTCCACCGTGTGGTGGTCGTCGATATGCAGGTCGCCCTTGCTGACAATATCCAGGTCGATCAGCCCGTGACGGGCGATCTGGTCCAGCATGTGCTCAAGAAAAGGGACACCGATATCAAATCGGGCCTTTCCGGTGCCATCCAGGTTGATCGAGGCTTTGATCTGGGTTTCCAGAGTGTCGCGCTCGACTGACGCCTTACGTTCGGCCATCACCAGCTCCGCAAAAATCATTGGGCGAAAAAGGCAACCATTATAGGGGCGCGGGCCGGAAACAGAAACACGGGAGGTGATATGACTGACGGACTGAATTCAATACCGCCAGAGATGTACCTGTTATGACATGTAGGAGCGAGGCTTGCCCGCGAAGGCGGTGTATCTGCTGAAACACCGCGTTATCGTTCTTCGCGAGCAAGCTTCGCTCCTACAGGTATCGCGGTGCGCCCGGGCGCGGGGTAATTAGTGGAACAGTACCGCAGTTTTCTGCAACGTCACCCAAACACCCCACGCCAACGGAATACCCACCGCCAGCCACGCCGCCAACGCCAACGGCTTGCTGCCCGGCGCCGCTTTCCACTCCAGCACAGTGCTGCTGTCAGCACCTTTGTCGTGCCCCAGCGCCTGTTCGGCAGCCAGTTCAGCGTCGGTCATGAAGTACTTGTCCGCCACCGGGCGAACCATCAGGTTGCACAGGAAACCCAGCACCAGCAGGCCCGCGAGGATGTACAGCGTGATGTCATAAGCCGCGGCGCGTTCCACGCCGATGCTCAATTGATACTCACGCAGGTAGTTCACCAACACCGGCCCCAACACGCCCGCCGCCGCCCACGCCGTCAGCAGACGACCATGGATCGCGCCGACCATTTGCGTCCCGAACAGGTCCGCCAGATAAGCCGGCACTGTCGCAAAACCGCCGCCGTACATCGAAAGGATGATGCAGAACGCCGCCACGAACAGCGCCACGTTACCCAGGTGACCGAGGTTCGGGATCAACGCGTACAGGGCAAAACCCAGGGCGAAGAACACGAAATAGGTGTTTTTGCGGCCCAGGTAGTCCGAGAACGAGGCCCAGAAGAACCGGCCACCGATATTGAACAAGCTCAGCAAACCGGTGAAACCGGCAGCAATCGCCGCGATAGAGGCCAATTGCCCGGCATCCAGTTGACCAAACGTCTGATCAGTACCGAGCAATTTGCCAGCGAACACTTCCTGCAACAGCGGCGAAGCCATGCCGAGGATGCCGATACCAGCGGACACGTTCAGGCACAGCACCAGCCATACCAGGCGGAATTGCGGGGTTTTCCACGCCACGTTCACATGGACGTGACGATGCGTGATCATCGCGTTCGAGGCTTTTTTCGCCGGGGCGGTCCAGCCTTCAGGCTTCCAGCCGGTGGGCGGCACGCGGTAGGACAGGGCGCCACCGATCATGAACACGAAATAGATCGCGGCCATCACCAGGAAGCTCTGCCACACGCCGACGCTGGTTGGCGAAGCAAAGTGGCCCATCAGGGCTGCAGCCAGTGGCGCACCGACCATCGCGCCACCACCGAAGCCCATGATCGCCATGCCGGTCGCCATGCCGCGCCGATCCGGAAACCACTTCAGCGCATTGCCGACGCAGGTGCCGTAGACGCCGCCGGCGCCGATGCCCGCGATGATCATGCCGAGATAGTAACCGTTGAGCGTCGTTGCTTGCGCGTTGATCACCCATCCGACGGCGCACAGGATGCCGCCTAACAGAACCACGATTCGCGGGCCGTATTTATCGACGAACCAGCC